>DAIRTX010000048.1:0-19829 GCA_036803685.1 Verrucomicrobiota bacterium
CGGCTCAACCCCATGTCGCGCCAAAGTGCAACGACGGCGGATCGCCTTTCGCCCCATCACCGCGTGAGCGAAGCCTTTTACGCGGAACCCTCAACTAATTATTGCCGCTGCCGGATTTCCGGCGCACACTCGCTCCCACCATGTCTTCCGGGTTTGATGCTGGGTTTAAAAAGGTTAAAGAGCTTGTGGCGGATTTTCGGGCCAACGAGAAATTCTACCTTTCCCCAGCCTATCAGGAACAGGAGGCGCGCCGCGACTTCATTGACAGATTCTGGCTCGCCCTCGGCTGGGACGTGAACCACGAGACGCAAAAGAACCCGTTCGAGCAGGAAGTCAAGGTCGAGCGCAAGGAACACGGCTTCTCCCAGCGCCGGGCCGACTACGCCTTTTACCTCGCGCCCAATTTCCGTGACGTGAAATTCTACGTCGAGGCCAAGAAACCCCACGGCGACATCGCCACGGCGGACAATTATTTCCAGACCATCCGCTACGGCTGGAGCAGTTCCACACCCGTCGCCGTCCTGCACGATTTTGAACAATTCGAGATCGTGGACTGCCGTTATCGTCCGCACATTGACACCGCGCTCGCGCAAAATCTCCGCAAATACAAATTTAGCCACTACGAAGACCCGGAGAAATTCGCGGAAATCTACTGGCTCTTCTCCCGCGAAGCCGTCGCCAATGGCTCAGTCGAAAAATTTGCCGAAACCCTGCCCAAAAAACGCGGCCGGGGCTTCCAACGCGGCCTGTTCAAAGGCGGTGACCTGCCGATGGGGGAACAATTTCTGCAAGACCTGGACGAATTCCGCGATGAACTCGCCCGCGCCTTCAAAAATGCCAATCCCAAGCTCGACGGCGAAACCCTGACCGAACTCACCCAGCGCACGCTCGACCGGCTCGTTTTCCTGCGCTTCCTCGAAGACAAACACATCGAACCGCAGAACCACATCGCCTACTTCGGCGACAAGGGGACCGCCTGGCAGGATTTCATCGCCGAATCCCGCCGCCTCGACGGCATCTACAATGGCATCGTCTATAAAAAGCACGAAATCCTCGACGCGTCCGGCTTCAAGCTGGATGACGACAGCTTCTCCGGCATCTGCGAACGCCTTTCCCATCTCAATTCGCCCTACGATTTCAACGCCATCCCGATCCACATCCTCGGCAGCATCTACGAACGCTTTCTCGGCAAGGTCATCGTCACCACCGACAAACGCGCCCGGCTGGAGGAAAAACCCGAAGTCCGCAAAGCCGGCGGCGTTTATTACACGCCCGAATACATCGTCCGCTACATCGTCGAAAACACCGTCGGCAAACTGATTGCCGGCAAAACCCCCGCGCAAATTGCCGGAATGCGTTTTGCCGACATCGCCTGCGGCAGCGGCTCATTCCTGCTGGGCGTTTATGACCTGCTCATCCGCCACCACACCGCCTATTACAACCAGAACCCCGGCAAGGCGAAAAAGGGCGACGTGATGGAACGCGACGACGGCCTGCACCTCTCGCTCCAGAAGAAACGCGAAATTCTGCTGGCCAACATCCACGGCGTGGACATTGACCCGCAGGCTGTGGAAGTGGCGCAACTCTCCCTCTACCTGAAACTGTTGCAGGACGAAACGCCCGCCTCCGCCCGCAATTACCAGATGGAATTTCATGAAACGCTCCTGCCCACGCTCAACAAAAATATCGTCTGCGGCAACTCGCTCATCGGCACGGACATTTTGACCGGCCAGCTCTTTGCGTCGGATGAGGAAAAGAAACTGAACCCGATGGATTTTGAGCAACGCTTCCCGCACATCTTCAAGCCCGGTGGCGGCGGCGCATTGCGTGAAACCGCAACGCCGCTGGATTTCACATTCCCCGGCGTGCCGCTGCACGGCAGTTTCAGTTACAAAAAAAAGAAAGGCCCGAAGGTCGCGCGGCCCATCATGCGGCAATCCGAAGGCGGTTTTGATGCAATTGTCGGGAATCCGCCTTACATCCGGATGGAAGAATTCAAACCTCTAAAAGCTTACCTCCGAAAGAATTATGCTGTTCACGCGGAAAGAGCCGACCTTTATGCCTACTTCATAGAACGAGAGCACAAACTTTTGAAGACTGGCGGACGTTTCGGTATGATTGTCTCCAATAAGTTTTTGCGGTCAAATTACGGAAATCCGATCCGCAATTTTTTGCGAACTGCCGCACGAATTGAACGAATCACTGATTTTGCTGGTTTGCCTGTTTTCAAAGGCGCGACGGTGCGCACGATTGTGTTATTGACCTCGAGAGAAACGAAGCCAAATACCAAAACAGTCCGTTACATGCCCCCACCGCCTACTGAGTTATTTCAAAAAATTGAAGCGGGGACACTAACTGTCGAAGAAGTTGAAAAGAATACCGGATACGAAGTCTCGGCAGGAGCGCTATCTGCAAACGTTTGGAGTTTTCCAAAAAGAGATGTTGAGGAATTGCTGGCCAAACTTCGCAACGCCAGAACAACGCTTGGCCAATTGTGCGCGGGGCAAATCTGCATGGGCGTTAAATCAGGCCTGACAGAGGCTTTTGTAATTGATGCAACCACACGAAGGAAGATTCTTGGCCAAAATCCTATCGCGACTGAAATCATCAAACCATATTTAGGTGGGAGAGAGGTTCGCCGCTATAACATAGAAAGCGAAAACAAATTTCTCGTTTATACATACCACGGTGTTCCGATCCAAAAATATCCAGCAGTAGAAAAACATCTCGCGCCATTTAGGGAACAATTGAAAAAGCGAGCGACCAAACAGGCCTGGTATGAACTTCAGCAACCACAATTTAATTTTTCATCCCTACTGGACAAACCAAAGCTAATTTTTCCAGACATTGCGACTGAACCACGATTTGCCTTGGACGAGTCCGGTGCTTATGGGGCAAACACAACCTACTTTATTGCACGTCGTGATTTGGCGTTACTGGCGTTGCTTAACTCTGCCCTCGCAGCATTTTATTTCAAAACGGTGTGTGCCGGACTTGAAGGACAGGGAGAAATATATTTGCGCTTCTTCGGACAATACCTTGAAGGTTTTCCTGTTGCCGGATTGGAAGGTTGTGCCCCGCAGTTAGAAAAGCTGGTCGAGCAAATGCTGGCGGCCAAAAAGCAACTGGCCGGGGCGCAGAGCGACAAGGACAAGGATTTTTACACCAACCGCTGCGACGGCCTCGACCGCCAGATTGACGCCCTGGTCTATGACCTTTACGCCCTCACCCCCGCCGAAATCAAAATCGTGGAAGGAGCGGCTAAATGAGCAAACATGATGACAGGCGGGTGGTGTATTGCCCGGAGTGCCAGACGGTGATTTTTTCGGAAAATGTCAATCGGCACTTCCGCAAAGTCCATCGTCGCGATCTGTCCGGTGCTGAAATCGTCAAAATACTGGCGGATGCAAGCAAGCGTCCGGTCACACCCAGCGATGCAAGTGAGTTTTTGGAACGGGTGTATAGAGGCGAGGAAAATCGCCCGCAAATCGAGCGCACGCCGTCCTCGATGCGAGGTTGGGATGCGATTCGCGAAGAGATACCACGTCGTAGCGGCCCACTTGGCCCCAGCAAAGGCTAAATATTCATGACGACCAATCAAAATGTGAAAAAGTATTTCAGGGTGCTTCACTCACCCGAACATATTGCAGATTGGAAGAAGGGCCATTTTTTCAGTTATCACCATTCCCTCCCCGGCGAATGGATTGAACTTTTCTATAAACTAAGCTGCCGTGACTCCCAAAAATATCCTCTTCAAACCATTCTTGGCAAATTTACAAACCATGCCTGGCAAAGATTCCTTGAACTGGCTCCCTCCTACAAACCAGCACAAATTTGGAGCAGTTCGGATCTAAAGGATGCAAGCCAATTGGATGGAGTTTGCGCATTTGAGGATGCTGAGTCCGCACTGCTTTATGTAAATGGCAACGTTTATCCGCATATCTACATCGTCACGTTTGAAGGCGACTTTGTAAGTAAAATTCCCGAAACAGACGGAAAAATGAAAGGCGTTCAGGCAAAAGTAATAAAGCCGCTTTCCTTTCAAGATTTAGAAACATTTAGACGAGGTTACGCATGAAACGAAAAATTTACGCGCCGGTGACGGAATTTGAACGGCAGACCAGTTATTGCCCGCTGTATCTGGTTTGGCGAATCCTCGACTGCCAGATTGACGCCCTGGTCTATGACCTTTACGCCCTCACCCCCGCCGAAATCAAAATCGTGGAAGGAGCCGCCAAATGAAATCGTGTTTTACCGATGCGCTGCGTCAGATTGCGAGGAAGCTGGTGTGACAAAACCCCCTAATATAGATGGGCAGCCGGACTGGACACCTGGTAAATATGTCCAAGCTTTGGGAAATGCGCTGGATGACTACGAAAAAGAACATCCGCATTGGCGAATCGAAGTCCTTGTATCCATAATCAAGTGGGGACTTAAGAGCCTCAAATACTACATCGAGGAAGATCGAGATACACAAATCTCATGGGACAACTCGTTTGTTGAATTGCACTATCCTGTTCAATGGAATTGGGAATCTCCGCGAATAGCAGATAGTTCCGACATCGTGCACAGTGGCTTGTTTTTGGGTGAGATTACCAAGCAGAACACTTCTGACAAAGAAACAGCGGTCAAGACTTTGGCCGGAATCATGGTGCGCCGCTTAAACACATTGGCGCTTGGGGATTTCACAAATGGGGCATGGTTCGAAATACATAAAAACTACTACACTCCGATTTTGCCAGTCGAACTTAGCAAAGAACTGAATGCCATCAAAGGCAAACGCGCACAACGAGAAGCATTTGAACAAATTGTCCGACCTTTTTCCATCGGGGCTGCTACGATTGATTATGAGGGCATGGAATTTCAGGATGGCACTCGCGTTCCGAAGCGAATTGCGAAGCAACTGGCGAACATAAACAATTTAATAGACATAAAGCGGATTGGACTCAGCGGAGATATAAATGGCCGCAAGATTGAAATGTCGCTGATATTTCAAATCCATCCACTAATTGCAAATTACGATGAGAAGAAAGCCTACCATCCGATCACGGTTGGACTTTTTATCGAACCGCGAATAGTCGGAAATGATATTGTCGCGACAACGCCATCAGACTGGCCCAAAAGTGATAGGGAAATCCTCTGGCGGGAATTGCTACAAGAGGTAGACAAAATCACTGACCAGCTCATCCCGAAAACCGAAAGTCAGGCCTCAGAAATCCTTTTAATCAACGCTCAACTCGAAATACCTATTGCCTCGTCAAATTCCGGAGAAAGAAATGCAGCCATAAAGAAGATCTTTGAAAATCTCTCAGAGGCTGGTCAGGTGCGGCAAATCAGTGTGCAGCCTGTTGAAACGGACGGCAAATTAACGGCGACCAAGCAAGATGATAAATGTCAACAGGAGCAAGAGACAGTTCCCACGACGCCGACTGAAGGGTTGCTTCGCCTGATTTGGAATTCACGATTTAGGTGGCCTCTCGTGATAATATTTGCACTTGTAATTGGTGCGGTTGCTGTATTTGGAGTTTTGCCAGATGAGGTGAAGCTAAAGATTTTGAAGCTTCTAGGTTTGCACTGATGTTAAAAAACCTGGCGCCATGAACCATAAACCCACCAGCCCCGGTTTGATCCCGCTACATGGCGGCTACAGGCGTTTGAAAAGTTTGCAGATTGACGCCCTGGTCAATGACCTTTACGCCCTCACCCCCGCCGAAATCAAAATTGTGGAAGGAAAATGATATGTCTCAACAATCATCGCCAGGACGGCCAGTGATGGCGTGGATGGGGGATAGACCAATTTACGCCGATCAAGTCCGTCAAATAGCCGACATCGCTACAGGGCATCAACCACAAGCTTGGAAGCCTGCGAATGTCACGGCTCAAAAATTATTTCGTTGTGTGGAGTGCCTGCGTGACATCGAAGTTTTGCTTCAGACGGCTGGACGCTCAAAAAACAAAGTTAAACAGCGTCGGAAGTTAAAGATTCTGCACACCCCATTGCATTCGTTGGTGGAAGCAATTCGGGACTTGGCGAACGATTTGGAGAATAATCCCGATACGGTTTGTCGGCTACCGGACGGCGCTCGTGAGCTTGTTCCTCAACTTCGCTCGCAATTGTTGCAGATTTCCACCGTCGAGAAAGGGGGGTTGTTGTCAATGACGCGGGACAAAATCGCCGCCCATGTTGACAGGGAGCTTTCAACGGAAGAAATGCAAATTCTTTTGAGTCAAGCCGACTCGTCTCAAATCGGCTTGTGGCTCCATACGTGCGTTGGTGTTCTGTCAGATTTTATTAAACTGCCAGTTTACTTTTGGTCTTGCGAACCCGACGGTGAAGGCAGTGTGCGAATTCTGTTTGTAGAGCCATTTATAGTGACGCTCGGCTTGGATTCGACCGGGAGGGCGAAACGTTTGCTCGATGTTCATATGATTCCAAAGCCGCCACGACGTGATGTGCTGGAATTATTAATGCGTGTCGTCAAGTGTTCCAAATGGATGTTTAAGGTGAAAGGTTCTCACATAAAAAACTTCGTTATGGACGAGCCAAGGGATTCGTGGGCAAAGTCATTACATTGGCTTCCTCGATTGAGCGGTTCACCGGTCAAGAATAACAAGCCTTCGATTGTGCCGAGGATTTCTACTGATGCTGGATCGTATATGTTAATTCCAGCAAACGCGCCATTCTTTGTTAAACAGTCAGTTCAACGAATAACCAAGCTTGAAGATTTGGAGGGTTCCTGAAAAGTCAGTCACCCGTTCATAGCTTGGACAGCCTTTGTCGCACAGGTTGAAATAAAATTGAGTGCATGAAATGTCCGTAGAAGATTTACGCGCCGGTCACGGATTACACTGGTTGAAGGCTGAGGGTGGAGAGTTGATAATGCACAGGAGTGCCGAAACATCGGACGTCGAACCCTGAACGTCGAACTCCGAACTCCGAACAGAAGCCGCCGGGACGGGGTGAGGCAATTTCGGTTGAAGAATTGCCGGGGTCGACGACTGTATCCGTGTATGAAACACTCAATCACCCGACGGATGATCGTTGTCGTCTGGCCGGTCTTGGCCGCGTTGCTGGCGGCGGTTCCGGCAAACGGGGCGGTCAATGTCACCGAACACCACAACCACGATTCGCGTGATGGCCTTTATCTTGATCCGGCATTCACGCCGGCCGCCGCCGCGAACCTGAAGCGCGACACGAATTTTAACGGCACCATCAGCGGCAACGTTTATGCCCAGCCACTCTACATCGAGGGCGGCCCGGGCGGCAGGGCGATGATCATTGCCGTCACCGAGTCAGACAACGTCTATGCGCTCGATGCGGCCAACGGCAGCGTCATCTGGCAGCGGAATGTGGGCGTGCCCGTGCCGTTGTCCAAGCTCCCGTGCGGCGACATTGACCCGCTTGGCATCACCGGCACGCCCGTGGTGGATCTCCCCTCGCGCACGTTGTTTTTTGACGCGATGACCACGCCCGACAACGGCGTCACCAAGAAACACCTCATCTACGCCATGAACGTGGACACAGGCACCACCAACAGCGGCTGGCCGGTGGACGTGAATGCCACCGCCAAATCCGGCAGCACGGTCTTCACGTCGGTGACACAGAATGAGCGCGGCGCACTGGCGATAGTGGGCACCAATGTCTATGTGCCGTATGGCGGCCACGCCGGTGATTGCGGAACATATCACGGGTGGCTGGTCGGCGTGCCGTTGATCCAGCCCACCAACGTCATGGCGTGGGCCACGCCGGCAACCGGCGGCGGCGCGTGGTCCGTTGGCGGTGTCGCCAGCGACGGCATCAACCCATTCATCGCCACCGGCAACACGTTTGGCGCCAGCACGTGGAGCGGCGGCGAGGCCATCATCCGGTTCCAGCCCGGCCCGGTTTTCAGCGGGCTGACGAACGATTACTGGGCGCCTACCAACTGGATAGCGCTTGATTCCAGCGACACCGATATCGGGGGTTCGGGCGCATTGCTCGTGGACGTGCCCGGGGCCACGCCCTCGAAGCTGGTGGTCTCGCTGGGCAAGGATGGCAATGCGTACCTGCTCAATCGCACCAACCTCGGCGGTGTGAGCGTGCCGCTGGCCAGGGCGCATATCTCCAGCAGCACCATCATCCAGGCGGCGGCCACCTACCAGACCGCCCAGGGCACCTATGTCGTGTGTTGCGGCGACAGCACCAGCTCATTGCCTTCCGCATCACACCCACCAGCCCGCCGGCCATCACCGGCGTGTGGACCAACAGCCAAAACGGCCGGGGTTCGCCCTTTGTCACTTCCACCGACGGCACCAACAACGCGATTGTCTGGGGCATCGGTTCCGAAGGCAACCAGCGGCTGCAAGGTTTCAACGGCGACACCGGCGCGGTCGTTTTCACCGGCGGCGGCGCGAACGAGTTGATGGCAGGCACCCGGCGGTTTAACACGGCCATCGCGGCCCATGGACGCATCTATGTGGCCAACGACAACAAGGTTGATGCCTTCACCGTGCCGGTGGCGCCGATCATCCTTACCCATCTGACCCTGCTGCCGGGCGGCGTGTTCCAATTCGGCTTCACCAACGTGTCGGGCATGAGCTTCACCGCGTATGGCACCACGAATCTGGTGTTGGCATTCACCAACTGGACCCGGCTGGGCAGTGCCACGGAAATTTCGTCCGGCCAGTTCCAGTTCACCGATTTGTCCGGGGCGGGCAACCAGGAGCGTTTCTATCGCGTAACATCACCTTGAGCCAAACTGGCTTTCGCCCGGAACGATTCGCCGGTGTCCATCAAAACAGTGCAGGCATCCACAGTTCACTAAACCGTCACGACGGTGAAAGGGTCTGAAAGGGTCCTGGAATTGTGACCGCGTAAAGCTTCCAACTTCGTCCTGTGTTGCGGAATTTCGCCGCGACGAGGAGCTTATGGTTGAGGGTCGTGGCCCCACTCGCCGCCAAGCGACAGCAGTCGTCCGCCTGCCGCTGTTGCCTATTGGTATTTGGCCGCCACTTCTTTGATTTTGTCTTCGGCTTTCCTTTGTGCGTCCAGGGTCAAGACCTGCAGTTTCGCGTCCAGTTTGTCCCGCTTGCGGACGCTGGAGTCATAAACGAGAAAATCATAAAGTCTCCCTTCCTCGGACGAACCTATGTTCGAGCCGAACCGGCGCTTCATGCGTCCAATACAGTGGAACCATTCATCAGGCAGCACATAGTCAGAATTGATGGGCCGGTTCAGGTTGTGGCACTGCGAGCATTTCTGGCTGAAAACCTTGTAGTTCTCCTGAATGCCGGCCGGATATTTGGAGACATCAATCGTCGCGGGACCTTTTGCAGACGGATCAACCTGCGCCTTGGCACCGGCATCAAGTTGTTCGCCGCCAGCACGACACAATCCCGCCGCAACCAGGGTGAGTCCGGCCAAGGCGGGAAAAAACAGGGCGAATCTGGTCTTCATCAACATAATGATTTTCTTTTAACTTGGTTGGGATGGTTGATGCGGAAATGTTTATCGTCGTTCTTGCACAACTATCCAGGCAGTCGTGGGCACAGTTCTTTCCTTGGCGCCGTGAATCTGGTTGATCCAATGGCGGATGAACTATGGGGTGATTGTTTCTCTGTTGCCGTTCTGCTCTCCCGTGAGTCGGGAGAGCAGAACGGTGTTCGTATCAAATCCTATCGGTCGTCGGCGTCTTCGTCGTTGTCATGCGGTGGCGTCAAACCGGTGTAGTCGCCAACCACTTTCGCATCGTAGGGCGAATACAACCCCTTCTGTGTCGTGTGGGTATCGTAGCCGACGTTGTTCCCGATCGGATCCCCGCCCGCGAGCGGAAGTCCGTAGCTGGCGACAATCAGCCCGGCCGGACTGACCCGGATGACGCGGTTGTTAAACTGGTCGCTGATCAACGTGTCTCCGTTTTTGAGCCGCACCGCCCGGGTCGGCAGGGGTGCCGGGACGCTCAACGGGTCGGTATCCGTGACGTATTGCCAGACGATGTTGTCGTTGGCGTCAACTTCGACGGCGCGGGAGTTGCCGGCATCTGTCAGCAGCGTGTCCCCGTTTTCGAGGCGGCTGGCGAACGCGACAGTATTAACCGTGCCGCCGGCGGTGAACGTCTTGACGATCTGATCACCGCGCGTGACCTCAATCGCCCGGTTGTTGCCCTGGTCGGCGATCAGGATGTGGCCGTTTTCGAGCAGCTCGGCGGAGTTCGGACCACTGAGCTGGTCCGCGTCATTGGTGTTCGAACCCGGGTACTGCCAGACGATTTTCTTCTTGAGATTCACCTCGATGATCCGGTTGTTGGCCTGGTCGGTGATGAGAACGTGGGCGTTCGGGAGCCACGTGCTCTGCACCGGCGTATTAAGCAGGTTGGCACCCGAACCGGTTTGTCCGAACTGGCCATACTGCCAGACGATTTTGCCCTTTGGGTCCACCAGGATGACGCGGTTGTCGGGAGCGCCGTCAGGAGCCTGCGGAATCACGCCCGGCGGTGTGCCGGTGCCAGCCATCAGGGTGAGATCCCCGACGCGCTGGGCGTCGTTGACGCCGATGATGGACTTGGCCGAAAAGTCGTTCGGCCCCAGCCCGAACGACCAGATAATATTGCCGTGCGTGCCCGTCTCGATGACGCGGTTGTTGAACTGGTCGGAAATCAGGATGTTTCCGGGCTTGTTGAACTCGCGGTTGACCTTCGTGTCCATGGCCAAAACAGTGCCGGCCAAGGCCAAAACGCTGATGGCGGTGAGGGCGGCGCGGAAAGAAACCCCGGCCGACCTTTTGAGGTGTAGTTTAATCATAAAATATTCTCCGTAATTGGTTTTTTTTGAATCAGACTGGTTATACGAAAGGTGAGAGGATCGTCCGCCGAAAAAGTTCCCCGAAAAAGGGAACCGGCGAACCGCCGCATGTCAGCCGGTTCGCCGATTCTGTATCGCATCTGCCGCCCATCGCCTTCGGCCTACTCAAGCGGCGTCACTGCGCCTGCCTAAGACTTCAAGCTGCTGCCGAAAGAAAGGCCTTTCCTGCGGAAACGCCTGATTCCGAACAGTAGTCCCACGCCGCTTAGCAGCAGCGCTCCTGTGCCGGGCTCGGGAACATCGCTGATGATAACATACTGTATCGGAGCAGAGGTTGATCCGGCCATCCCCGGGAGGGCGTTATAGATGGCACCGTTGTTACCTTCAGGACCCACTTCCGTTATTGTAGTGGGGTTGAATAACTGGTTAGGCAGTCCCACGTCCGCCGGAGCATCAGCGGGATCAGCGGCAGAAAAATCCGAATAGAAGATTATTTCGGATTGGTTGCCTGCTGCAGAGTTCCAGAACCGGATAATATCAGAAGTCAGCGGAGGAACTTGACCAGGCTCCGAGAGTATCACATCTCCCGGTGTGACCGCGAACGGCAGGGTGTAAATCAAGACGGGACCAACTACTCCCCCGAGGGATCCAGCCCGATTGTGGAGGGAACAACAGCCCCACCAAAAGACCCCACACCAAACTCGTCAATTGTGAATGTGAATTGGGCGAAGCTCGTACTCGACGCGACCGCCAATGTGAAACCGAACACGATTGCTACTTTTGTTAACTTTTTCATAGGATTACTTGTTTCATTTTTTTTGGTTGAGTGACGGCCCATCCCCTTCAGCTCTACGCCCAAGACGACAGCACGCCACTGGTTTAGAGTTACGCATTAATTATTCATAATTCTGGATTAAATACAATGAAAACTTATCCACACTTTTATCACAACTTATTTACCTCAGCCGGTGGGGGGCTTGATCGGGAACGGGAACAATTTGTCGAAGCGGTTACCATTGAATTTTCGCAAATTCCAAAGCCAGCGCGGACGCGATGCCATCCTGATGAGCATGAGACATTGGCTGGCCGGCGTCGTGGCCCGGGAACGCCCCGCCCTGTTTCGTGACCTACCGGAAAGTTTCAAAGTCGGCCACCCGTTGCCGCAGAAACAAACTGGCAGCGCAGCAGCACTGCCCTACCATAAACCAAAAGCGGTGGGGCTGACTGCCGGTCAGCCCCGATATTGGGGACGCGCAGTAGCCTTGTTACGGAGGACGGGCGGCAATGTGTCTTCGTGTGAATTCGTGCCATTCGTATCGAAGTTCTGCGCCGGCCGGCGGGAATTATTTCGCGGTGGAAGCCGCAGCTTTCATCTGCTCGAAGACGGCTAGTTCGGCCTGCAACCGCGCGGCGATTTGCTTGTATTTATTCCCCTGTTCCAACTGGACCTCCTGGAGATGTTTCATCGCGGCTTGTTGCTCCGCCTCGGACTGGCCGTTTTGCGCGTCGCTGAGTTGCTGCTGTGCGACCTGGAGCTTGTCTTCCATCTCGGTCCCGGCCGCGGTGAATTCCTGCAGGGCCGCCTCCCGCAGGATGCGGGTCCCGTCCTCCACCGACGTGCCCTTGAGATCGGGAATCAGGCGGGCGACTTCATTGGTGACTTCGGGAGAAGCCTGGGTGTTTTGCGCGACGGTTGCCGGTGATTGGATGGGGGTCACATGAAGAATCGCGCGGGCCAGGTCAAACTCCAGCGCCGGCTCCCATTCGGGCTGGATTTGTGGCAGGGATTCTTTCCGCTCCCCGCAGACAACAGTAAGTCCCAGAAAACAAGCATCGCCCTTGTCGAGGTTGAAAGGATGGATGCCATCAGCCGCGGCGGCGTCTGCATTGGATCCCGACGTCGAGACGTTCCGGGTCACGCGGATTTTACTGTCATTGGCGCTTTGGAATTCGGACAGCAAATGGTCCACCCGCCGGGAAAAATCCTGAAGCGGCTCCGGTGCGCTCCCCGGAGGGAGCACGGAATAAAACCGGATTTCCACCGGCGAATTCAAATGGCGCAGAAAATCCAGGGTTGGACCGGAAAGTTCGGCGGTGCCCTGTCCCGGCAGAATGGAACCCGCGGCGTGTTTGCCGTATTTAAACCAGACACCGGCCAGAGCGGCCCCCAACAGGAAAAAAACCGGCACCAGAATCAGAGGACGCCAGCCGGATGGTCTGACGGTTTGTGGGTCGGTTGCCGGTGGGGTGTTGGGGGAGACAGATTTCATTATGCGACGTTTCTCGTTTTTTTAATCATCGGGTATTATTGAAGCCTGTCAATTTTAGAAAATTCCAAAGCGGGCGGGCCGGTTGTTCCCGGCAGGTGATGCCATCAGCCAGATTAGGCAATTTTTGACGAGTATGAAGCAATAGAAGGTTAGTTTACACGGAGGGCGGGAGTATCCTTCAATCGAAGAAAATGTTGAACAAAGTTTCATTTGCTGTTCTTTGTTCTGGCGTTGCAAAGATACATCGAACGGTTCGACGTGGGCCACGCCACCTGGCAAAGGATGGGAGACGGCTCAATTGCGATGTTATGAACCGCGCTAGAGCTTTATCGTCCAACCAGATGCCATTGTTCATTCCGGCCGTGGCGGCCATTTTTTTTACGGCGGCGTCCCTGATGGCCCAACAAGTCGTACACCTGTCCATCACCCAGCCGGGCGGCATGCCGGGGTTGCCGGTCATGACGGGGATTCAGCGCGTTACCAATGGCGTGCAGGTCACCTGGGACGGGCCATCCGGTTATTATCAGGTCTATCAGAAAAGCAACCGCTTGACTGCCCCGTGGGTGGCGCTGGGCAAGGCCACCAATCTGGTCCGCTACGCCGTCATCACGAAGCTCTACAGCAATGCCTTTTACCGGGTTTCAGGCCCGTCGCCTCAATACATCGGAGCTCAGGCCTGCGCCGGGTGCCATGACAACATTCTCACCACGGAGTTGAAGACCCGCCACGCGCGTGCGTTTACCAACACGACATTCGTGATCGCCAATCGCACGGTCGGTTACCTGTTGCCGAGCGGATTCATCAGTCAGGCTGCGACGCCACAGCTCGCCGGCGTGCAATGCGAGAACTGCCATGGACCAGCCGCCAATCATGCGGCCAATGAAACCGATCCGACGGTACGGCCCCGCGTGGAACTGGCGGCGACCGTGTGCGGTGGCTGTCACACCGGGCCCATGCACCCCACCTACGAGGAATGGAAATCCAGCGAGCACGCGCAGGTGGATGAGGACGTGCTGGCGACCATGAATTCCTCCACGAACAATCTGAGCGGTTGCGGCCGCTGCCACTCGGGGTCGGTGCGTTTGAGCCTGCTGAAGAATGATCCGTTGCCGGTCGGTGACGCGGATGTCCCCATCGTTTGTGTCGTCTGTCACGATCCGCATCAAACCAACGGTTATCCGGCGCAACTGCGCAACCCGATGGCTTCGACGAGCGACTATTTCCTCACCACATCCGATAATTTCACCAACAAGTATAATCCCCGGATCAATATCTGCGCCCAATGTCACAATGATCGCGGCGCCGCGTGGACGGACACTTCCCGCGCGCCGCACAATTCCCTGCAATACAATTTCCTGATCGGTTCCATCGGCGAATTGTCGGACGGCCCGGCCAACTTCAATCCGGGTTCTCACACGGGGCTGCCCGATTCTGCCCAATACTCGATTTCCGGCAGGTTTTATCTGACCAATCAATGTGTGTCCTGCCATATGCAAAAGGACGCCGCGCCGGCCAACACCCACAGCCACACGTTTGAAGTGGATTCCCACGACGTCTGCATGAACTGTCATCTATTTGACCCCGGACAGTCGGTGCCTGACATCTCCAACAAGGTTTCCACGGTGATTTTCCTGTTGAACCGATGGGCCGCCATCAAGGCGCCGGCCGCGTTGCGGACCAACGGGGCCGTCATCTGGGAATACACGACGCCTGGCGGATTGATCTGGCAGACCAACTCGTTCGGGTTCGTGACCAGTTGGACCCAGTTGGACCAGGTGAATTTCAGCGGGCCGAACGCCGCTGGCCAGGCCTTGATTCCGAACAATATTAAGAAGGCCCGGTTCAATTTATATCTCGTGGTCAACGACGGCAGCTTCGGCGTCCACAATTCAATTTTTGCACGCCGACTGTTAACCGCGGCTGAACTCTTTGTGCAACAGGCATTGTTCCAATGAAACGGCGCGTTTTCCGAATAGGCGTGAAATGAACGACAACCAAAAAATCGCATGACAGAACTTCCCTTCATCAAACAGCCGCTGCCGCGCAACCGGCGCGGTCGAAACCTGGCGCTGGCGTCCGGCGCGGTCGTTTTGCTGCTGGCGGCCATCTCCTGCAGCACCGTCAGCCGTCAGGTGGTGATGCTCCCGGATGTGCCGGGAGCGAAGTACATCGGCTCCAGGGAGTGCGAACAGTGCCATGAAGAAATTTATCGGGGCTTCCAGACCGCCGACCACTCGCGCCTGATTGCCGAAGGGCCCAATGCGCTCAACGCCGGGTGCGAATCGTGCCACGGACCTGCCAGCCTTCACTCGGACTCGGGCGGAGAAATCAAACCGCCTTACAGCTTCACCTCCGGTCGTCCCGAGCCAGCCAGTGCGAATGCGCTTCCCGGGGTGCCGCCGGCCCGGGCAAAGGAAACCGTTTGCTACCAGTGCCACGCTGATGTTCGCGGCCAGTTTCAATTGCCCAGCCACCATCCCGTGCCTGAGGGCAGGATGAGTTGCACGGAGTGCCATTCACCGCACAAGGGGAGCGTACGTGCCGGCGGCGGCACCGCCCTGCTCTCCCAGGATGAAAACTGCCTGCAATGCCATCCAGCCCAGCGCGGGCCGTACGTATTTGAACACGAGGCGTTGCGCGAGGGATGCACCACCTGCCATACGGCCCATGGCAGCGTCAATGCCAGGATGTTGACCGTGCGCGACTCCAACCTCTGCCTCAAATGCCACTTCCAGCAGGTGGTCAAGGTTGGAACCACCACTCCCATTCTCATCGGTGGCTCCGATCACACCATACGCCTGCAACAGGGCACCTGCTGGACGGCGGGGTGCCACGAAGCCGTCCACGGCTCGCGCGTGAACTCGTCGCTCAGATTTTAAACCGCAACCGGAAAACCGATGAAAACGAAATCCCAATCGAAAGAACAGCCGGCCAAGGCTTCACGGCAGTCGTGGTCTTGCCGTTGTGTGATTGGCGCGGTGCTGCTGACGTGCGGTGCGCCAGCCCGGGCCGGCGACACGAACCGCCCGGCGATGACGCCGGGGCAGATGTTTGAGGGCGGCACGAACACTTACAATAACTGGGTTGACCTTTCCGTCGGCGGCCTGATGGTCCATGGCAATACCGCGCAAGCGCAGCAACGGTACCAGTTGAGCAACGAACCTTTTGGCGGCATCAGCGACCTTCACCTGCAGCAGGATATCGCCAAAGGCACCACTTTTTCTCTGGACGGACACTCGCTGTTCGACCAGCACGACTACAAGCTGGTTCTTGGCCTGCAACGCGATGAACTCGGGTATGTCCGGTTCAACGTCAGTAACTTTCGCACCTGGTACAACGGTGCCGGCGGATATTTCTCTCCCACCGGCATCCAATATCAGCTCCCGAATGATGAGCTGTCCTTGGATCGCGGCGAAATTTCGGTCGAGGCGGGGCTGACCCTGAAGGATCTTCCGAAGGCCGTTTTCAAATATACGCACAGCTACCGCGACGGGGACAAAAGCTCCACCATCTGGGGACCGGTGCATCCCGATACCCTAAATACACCGGCAACGGTGCGCGGCGTGTTTCCGTCCATCTACAACATCAATGAGAAGGTGGACAGCTTTGCGCTGGATGTGACCCATCACATCAAAACCACGGACTTCGGCGCCGGCGTGCGCTACGAAACCGCGAGCCTGAGCGACACGCGCCTGGAGACATTCTGGCATGGCGAACAACCGGTGCAGCGGGAGGTCACGGACAAGCAAGGGACCTTGTATGACATGTTCAACGTGCACGCCTTCAGCGAGACCTGGATCAAAAAGGACCTGTTCTTCTCCGCTGGCTACATGTTTGCCAATCTGGACGACACCTTTTCCGGGAGCCGCATCTACGGCAATGACTTTGACGTGGCCTACAGCCCCAACTCGTTGAACGGCCTGGGCTACACCAGCCTCAACGGCGGTGCTCACAAGCAGGAGCATGTGGGGAACGTGAACCTGATGGCAACTCCCATCAAAAACCTGACCATCGTGCCGTCCCTGCGGGTGCAGCAGGACGACTGGAACGCGAATTCCAGCGGCATCGGGACGCAGGGGACGGACGTCACGCCCGGGCGCGTTGCCAGCACCAGTGACGGGGAGATGCTGGACGTGCGGGAACGTCTCGATGTGCGTTACACCGGTGTGACCAACTGGGTGTTCTATGCCGGCGGCGAATGGACCGAGGGCAGCGGAAACCTGAACGAAAACGGCGGGCTCAGCCAGGTCAACAACATCGGACCTCCCACCATCCATCGCCTGACCGATGATACGCGCTGGTTCCAGAAATATTTAATCGGCGCCCGATGGTACCCCTATCGCCGCACCAGCATTGATGTCGGAGGCTATTACAAGAACAACGAATACAACTACAACAACAGCCTGGACAGCACGACGAACGATCCGCTCAACGGCAATACTTACCCGGCTTACCTGGTCATGCAGAGTTTCGAAACGTACGACGGCAACGTGCGCCTGACCCTCAGGCCCGTTCAGAACATCGCCCTGGTCAGCCGCTATGAATATCAGTTGTCCACCATCAACACTGCGCCGGACCCGGTTTCGAGACTGGGCGATGTCGAGTCGTCGAAAATGACAAGCCATATCCTCGCCCAGAACGTCAGTTGGACGCCCTGGTCACGGTTGTGCCTGCAGGCCGGTTTTAATTACGTCGTCAGCCAAACCAAGACCCCGACATCCGGCACAAACTATGCCCAGGCCGTGCTCAAGGCGCAGAACAACTATTGGACGGTGACTTTTAATTCTTCGGTGGTTCTGGATGACAAGACCGATCTCAACCTCGGTTTCCTCTATTATCAGGCGGACAATTACAACAACAACTCCCGCGTCGACCTGCCGCTCGGCGCCGGAGCGGATGAGCAAAGTGTGACGGCCACCCTCACCCGAAGGATCACCCGGAATCTGCGCGTCAGCCTGAAATACGCATACTCTCATTACAATGACCAGGCTTCGGGCGGAAACAACAACTACGATGCCCAGATGGTTTACTCCAGCCTGCAATACCGTTTTTAACCGGCATCCCGGGTGGCGCTTCAACCGCGTGGCATTGACCCAATCCTGCCAGCGTACGTCATCAAAGCCTCTTTCAAAACCCCGTAGCAGCCGGGGCTTGCCACGCCATAGCGCAGCAACGGCGGGTAACGAGGCTCATTTCAAATGCAGAAGGCGGAATGATGAATGAAGAAAAGGCTGCCACAGACTTTGTCCGCTTTATTTCATTCCTGCATTCTGCTTTCTTCCTTCTTCACTTTGCCTTCAGAATGAGCCTCCTCACCAGTCTTCGCACCAGGTGCTGCGACCCGGCAGGCGTCGGCTGCTACAATTTTGAAATAACTCATCCTATCAGAAAAAACTTGAATCTTCATCAATCCACCATCTAATTTTATATCGTGATAAGTCATCCGATTGAAAAATCCGGGGTCGCCCTCGGGCGCCGGTTCAATAAACGCGCCTGGCTGCTGCCGGTTTTGACGTCGTTGCTGTTCCTGCCCGTCGCCGGTTGTCACCGCGACGAGGTCAAAACCTATCGCGTCGCCAAGGATCAAAACCAGACTCAGCCGCAATCCGCGCCAGCCATGTCAACGGATTCACCCAACCCAACCCTGCCACCCGGACATCCCGACATTTCGTCCGCCTCCGCGGCACCCGGGTTTGCGGCATCCGGATCCGCCCAGCCGCAACTGACTTGGAAAACGCCGGAAGGCTGGACGGAAGTTCCGCCCGCCGAAATGCGCGTGGCGTCGTTCAAAATCCAGGGCCAGAACGGCAAACAGGCCGACGTGAGCGTCATTCCCCTGCCCGGCTTGCCCGGTAGCGACGAAGCCAACGTCAACCGCTGGCGCGGTCAGGTCGGTCTGTCCCCCGTGTCGCCGGATGAACTGAAAAAATCCGCGGAAAGCGTCGAGGCGGGTGGCCAACCGGCGCAGCTCTACGACATCGCCGGCCAAAACCAGGGCAGCGGCGATGCCCCGCGTATTCTGGGTGTCATTCAACATCGTACTGACGCGGTGTGGTTTTTCAAAATGACTGGTGACGCTGATCTGGCTGAACAACAAAAGCCGGCGTTTGTTGCATTCCTCAAATCGGTGAAATTCACAACCGTCCAGGCACAAACGGAATTGCCTCCGTCGCATCCGCCCATCGGCGACACGGGCATGGGCGCACCAACAGCTTCCGCGCCGGTTTCCAGCGAAGGCAAACCGGACTGGCAGGTGCCCGCTGGCTGGCAGGAAGTTTCCGGCGGACAATTTCTCGTCGCCAAATTCACCATCACCGGCAAAAGCAGTGCGACGGCCGTCAACGTCAGCCGTTCCCCCGGCGAAGGCGGCGGCCTGGTTGGCAACATCAATCGCTGGCGCGGTCAGCTCGGCCTGACCTCGTTGTCCGATGGCGACGTGAACAAACTGGTCACGGCGATTGACGTGCCGGGTGGCAGGGCATCGCTCGTGGACCTGAGCGGCACGGACGCCCGGACCGGCCAGCCGACACGGCTCGTTGGCGTGATGGTCCCGCAATCCGGCCAGACGTGGTTTTACAAACTGATGGGCGATGCGAAAGTTGTTGAAAGCCAGAAGGACGCGTTTACCAAATTCGTTCAAAGCGTGAAATACTGAACTGAAAAGAACATTTGAAACCACGAAGCACACGGAAGAATGGACACAACCTGACAACACCACGAACTCCCTCTCCCCGCCCAAGCGGGGAGAGGAGAGGGAGAAAAATTTAAGCTGAAATGCTC
>DAIRTX010000048.1:19839-27457 GCA_036803685.1 Verrucomicrobiota bacterium
CCCTCTCCCCGCCCAAGCGGGGAGAGGGCCGGGGAGAGGGGATTTTAATTCTGAAATAATCGATCTCCTCACCCCGCCCCTCTCCTCCATGGGGGAGGAGAGGGAGAAAAATTTAAGCTGAAATGCTCAAACCTTTCATCCGGCTGTTTTCGTCGCTCAAGCTGACCGTGACCTGTCTGCTGCTGGGTTGCGTGATTGTGTTTTGGGGCACGCTGGCGCAGGTGCATCTCGGACTCTACAAGGCCCAGAACGAATTCTTCCGCAGCGTTTTCATTTACTGGCAGCCGGCCGGGTCCGGATTCCACGTCCCCATCTTTCCCGGCGGTTACCTCCTCGGCACCGTGCTGCTCATCAATCTGCTGACGGCGCATGTGCGTTACTATCAACCGGGCAAAAGAAAAATCGGCATCGTGCTGATTCACCTCGGCGTCGTGCTGCTGCTGGTCGGACAAATGCTCACCGACTTTCTCTCCCAGGAAAGCGCCCTGCACCTGCGCATCGGTGAAACGAGAAATTATTCCGAAGCCGACCGCGCCTTTGAACTGGCGGTATTGGACACCACCGACAAGGACTCGGACAAAGTCGTTGCCATCCCCTGCTCGCTTCTGGTGCGTCGGGGCGAAGTGAGCGACCCGGGAATGCCGGTCACCGTGCGCGTGAAGACCTTTTACGCCAATTCATTGCTCGCGCAGCAATCCCAGCCGGGCTATGACCCGGTCAAAACCACCGCCGGTCCCGGCTCCGGCATCTGGTGGCGCGAGGTGCCGCGCGAAACCGAAATGAACCGGATGGACATGCCGTCAGCCATTGTCGAAATCACCACCCCAAAAAGTTCCATCGGCACATTCCTCGTGTCCGGGTGGCTGGACCGCCCGCAGCAGTTCATTTACGACGGTCACACCTATGAATTGCTGCTGCGCCAGGAACGGTTTTACCTGCCGTTCAGCCTGCACCTCATCGAATTCCGGCATGACAAATATCCCGGCACGGACATCCCCAAGAATTTCTCCAGCCGCGTCCGGCTGCAAAATGTGGAAAACCACGAAGACCGCGAAGTGCTGATTTACATGAACAACCCGCTTCGTTACGCGGGCGAAACCTTCTATCAGGCGAGCTTCGACGCCGACGACCACGGCAGCGTGCTGCAGGTGGTCCACAATCCCACCTGGCTGACGCCGTACTTTTCATGCGTGCTGGTCGCAACCGGATTGGTCATCCAATTTCTCAGCCACCTGATTCCTTTTTTAAAACAGAGGCTGGCAGCTCCTGGGAGCGCCGACGTCTCGTCGGCGGGTGGTGCTGTCCGCAGCAAAGCCGTTCTGAAAGCAAAAAAATGAACAGTTTGAAAGCAAACCCACAGTCCCGCGCGAAGCGTCTTGGAGTGCGCCAGTCCTCTGGCGCTTTCCGGACGGTGGCTGGCGGATCGAGAGCGGTGGAGGGCCACCGCACTCCAAAACCTTGCGGACATTTTGTGCGGTTCATGGAATGTTTCACAACCGGAGCATTCGTATCGCCCGGTTTAATTCGAATTTTCTGAGGTGATTATGAAAAAGTGGATTCCCCTCATTTTGGTCATCGTGATGGCGGGGTGGGTTTTGTCCGCGCTGCACCAGAAACCGGAGACCGGCTTTCACGCGCGCGAATTCGGCAAACTGCCCGTCCTGATGAATGGCCGGTTCCAGCCGTTCGATTCCGTCGCCCGCAATTCCCTGCTCCAAATCCGCACCAAACAAAGCGTCGTGGGGGAGGAGAACGGCAAAACGCAAACCCTGACCGCCATGGAATGGCTGCTCGAAATGATGATGAAACCCGAGTCGGCCAACGACTTGAAAATTTTCCGCATTGATAACAACGAAGTCCTCGCGCTGCTCAAGCTGCCGGACAACCAGAAATATTATTCCCTCAACCAGATCCGGCCCCAGGTGGACGAACTCGAAAAGCAGACCGACCGCATCGAAAAAATCGAGTCCGCCAACCGCACCGTCTTCGAGTCGCAGTTGATGAAGCTGTACGAGACCCTGAACCTTTATCAACGGCTCGAAATCAGCCTCAAACCGCCGGCCAGCGACGATTTCGCGGCGGAACTTGAAGCGTTTCAGAAGAGCATCGGGCCCGGCATGGCCGCCGTGCAGGCGCGCGAAGCCGGCCAGAAATTCGACCCGGACGCCTTCAACACCCTCCTCGGTTTCATGGGCGGCTATGACACCGTCGCGCGCTTCGCCCTGCCCCTCGTGATCCCGCCCGTGGACATCAACGTCCCGCGCAACGCGTGGCAAAACATCGGCACCAACCTCATGCAAACCGCCCGCACCGGCGAAATGAATCCCGCCACAAAATTTTATGCGGAAATGGTCACCGCCTGCCGCGCCGGACAACCCGATGATTTCAACCGCGTGGTCGGGGAATATCGCGCGTGGCTGGCAGACCGTTTTGCGCCCCAAGTGCAAAAGGCGGACCAGGAATTTTTCTTCAGCACGATGCAACCGTTCTACAAGGCCACCGTCATTTACGTGCTGGCCCTCGTGCTGGCGTTGCTGTCGTGGTTCAACCTGTCCGACTGGCTGCGGCGCTCGGCGTTTTATCTCGTCGGCCTGGCGTGGGTGATTCACACCACCGGCCTCGTGTTCCGCATGCATCTCGAAGGCCGGCCGCCGGTGACCAATCTTTATTCCTCCGCCATCTTCATCGGCTGGGCCGCGGTGATTCTCGGGATGGTCCTGGAAAAAATTTATCACGACGGCATCGGCTGCGTCGTCGCGTCATTCGCCGGCTTCGTCACGCTGATCATCGCGCACAACCTCGCGCTCAGCGGCGACACCATGGAAATGATGCGCGCCGTGCTCGACACCAATTTCTGGCTCGCCACCCACGTCGTCGTCGTCACCCTCGGCTACGCCTCGACGTTTGTGGCCGGATTCCTCGCCATCATTTACATCCTGCGCGGCGTGTTCACCACCACCCTTTCGGAACCAACCGCCAAGTCACTGGCGCGGATGGTTTATGGCATCGTTTGTTTCGCCACGTTGTTCAGCTTTGTCGGCACCGTCCTGGGCGGCATCTGGGCCGACCAATCTTGGGGCCGGTTCTGGGGCTGGGACCCGAAGGAAAACGGCGCGTTACTCATCGTGCTCTGGAACGCGACCATCCTGCATGCGCGTTGGGGCGGCCTCGTGCGCGAACGTGGCCTGATGAACCTCGCCGTCATCGGCAACATTGTCACCAGCTTCTCGTGGTTCGGCGTGAACATGCTCGGCATCGGCCTGCACAGCTACGGATTCATGGATGCCGCCTTCAAATGGCTGATGCTCTTCATCGGCAGCCAGGTGGTCATCATCCTCCTCGGTCTGCTGCCGCAAAAACTCTGGCGCAGCTTTCAACCCCGCGCTTCTGCCCAGGCTTGACGTGCGCGGCTTCGTCCTCGAACCGAGTCAAGGTTCAAAGTTCGATGTTTCCTTGTTTGCCTCAAAATTCTGAATTCACCCTTCTCACACAAGTTTTTTAGTCACAAGATGTTTACAAAACTTTGTCCCACGTGGGACAAAGTTTTGTCGTCCTCGTTCTCGTCCCTCGAAAACGTTGAGCGCTAATTTTTAACAACAAAGGAACAAAGGACACAAAGAAATCCGACCCGTCGCGCTGCGCGCTATGGAGGGCAGGCGATGTTTTCCCGCTACGCGTGATACCAATTCCCAGAGACAATCGGTGCCATGGGCAGGGCGGCGCTGCCGGCTCGCGATCTATCGGAGCTGCGCTGCCGGGTATGATGGCCGCGGCAGGCACCCCGACATCCGATGTCGGGGCAGGCCGCGGCCCTGCCGTCTGGAATAGATGCCGATTATTATCGGAAAATGGTATGACTCTTTCAACACCGCAAAGATTAATTTTTTCTCATAATTGAAAAAATCATTGATTGATTTTTGAATAAAGAGCGAATATGTCGGAATTGAAACCCCGCCGACAAACACCGACTCCATGCAACGTTTTCTAACCAAACCGGTTCTCGCGATCGCCATCATCATTTTGGTTGGTGGAGCCGGAGTTGGATGGTGGTGGATGCGAAGCGACCACAAACTGTCCTTCCGCACGGCCGTCGTGAAACGCGGCGACGTCGCCGCCACCATCAGCTCCAGCGGCACCATTGAACCGAGTGAAACGGTGGACGTGGGCGCGCAAGTCGCCGGGCGCATCACATCGTTCGGCACGGACATCAATGGCCAGACGATTGACTACAACTCGGTGGTGGAGAAAGGGGCCATGCTGGCGAAGATTGATGACTCGGTTTATGCCGCCGATCTCTCGGTCGCCAGGGCGGGTGAATTAACCGCCGCCGCAAATCTCGAACAGATGAACGCGAAGCTCGACCAGGCCGAGGCAGAATGGAAACGCGCGCAGGAGTTATACCATAACAAATTGATGTCGCAGGTGGATTACGACACCGACAAGGCGAATTATGAAGTCGCCAAGGCCAATGTCTCCGTCGCCAGGTCGGGTATCGCACAGGCGCAAGCCGATTTGGACAAGGCGCAGCGGAACCTGGATTTCTGCGTCATCTCCTCGCCGGTTAGGGGCGTCATTATTGATCGGCGGGTGAACATCGGCCAGACCGTCGTGTCCAGCCTCAACGCGCCGAGCCTGTTCCTCATCGCCCAGGATTTGACGAAGATGCAAATCTGGGTGTCGATGAACGAGGCGGACATCGCGCGGATCAAGCCCGGCGCGCCCGTCACCTTCACGTGCGACGCTTTTCCCGGCCGGCAGTTCGAGGGCACGGTCGGCAAGGTGCGCCTGAATGCGACGATGACGCAAAACGTGGTGATGTACACGGTGGTGGTGAACACGGAAAACCCGGACAATATTTTGCTGCCTTACCTGACCGCCAGCGTGACTTTCACCGTGGGCAAGCAATCCAATGTTCTGCTGGTTCCCAATGCGGCGTTGCGCTGGTCGCCATCGTCACCCAACGAGATAACGGCCAACGTGCGTTCACAAAATTCAATTGATCCGCCGGCCGGCAAAAATCCGTCCCATGCCAAAGGCGCAAACGGAGGCCAGGGCGTGATCTGGTTGAAGGACGGTGAATTCGTCCGGCCCGTTGAGGTGAAGGTCGGAACTTCGGACGGTTCCAACACCGCCGTCACCGCCGATGACCTGAAAGAGGGTGAAGAGGTCGTCACGGGTGAAACCACGGGACCAGAGCCGGGTGGAACCCAAAACCCGTTCGTGCCCCGCTTTATCAGACACTAAACGAACGTGAATACTTTTCACGGAACCTTGCGGATGGCCTTGCGCGCCTTGCGCCGCAATGTCATGCGATCGGTGCTGACTTGTCTGGGCATCATCATCGGTATCGCCGCCGTCATCGCCATGATGGAGATTGGCCGCGGCTCTTCCTATTCCATCGAGCAGACCATCGCCAGCCTTGGCGCCAATGTCATCCAGATGGATCCCGCGCACATGACCATTGCCGGCATCAATTCCGGCGCCGGCGGGCGGCCCACCCTCACGCCCATGGACGCGGATGCCATCCGCCAGAATTGCAGCACCATCAAATGGGTCGCCCCCAGCGTGGACTGCCGGGCCCAGATCATTTACGGCAATCGTAACTGGAATCCGGGCCGGATTCTCGGCACGACGCCGGATTATCTGGTGGTTCGGAATTGGCCGCTTGCCGACGGAGAATGTTTCACGGAAGAAAATGTGCGCAGCGCGGCGGCCGTCTGCATCATCGGGCAGACCATTGCCAGGGAGTTGTTCGGCGGCGAATCTCCCCTCGGCAAGGAAATCCGCGTCAAGGACGTCGGGATGAAAATCGTCGGCGTCCTGAGCCGGAAAGGGCCGAACATGATGGGGCAGGATCAGGACGACTTTCTCGCCGCGCCCTGGACCACCATCAAGTTCCGCGTGACCGGCGTCAGAGGAACCGGACAGTCCGCAGGCGCTGCCTCAACGTCCGGCGGGATCAATTCCCTCAACCGGCTTTATCCGCAGCAATCCGTGCAGCTTTATCCGCAGCAATCGGCGGTTCAGGCCGCCGACACGCCGCAGGTGACGCGGTTCTCGGACATAGACGACATCTGGATATCCGCCAACACACCGCAGGACATCCCGAAGGCTGTCCGCCAGATCACCGTCCTGATGCGCGAACGGCATCATATTCAAGCCAGCGAGCTGGACAATCAACCCGGCACGCTGGACGATTTCCGGGTTCACAATCTCACCGAAATCTCGCAGGCCCTCGCCTCCACCAGCGGCGTGATGACCAAGCTCCTCCTCATCGTGGCGCTGATTTCCTTGGTCGTCGGCGGCGTCGGCATCATGAACATCATGCTGGTATCCGTCACCGAACGGACGCGGGAAATCGGGCTGCGCATGGCCGTCGGGGCTCGGGCGCGCGACATTCTGCGGCAGTTTCTGGTGGAAGCGGTGGTGCTTTGTCTGGCCGGCGGCATTGCCGGAATTTTATTGGGACGCGGGGTGTCGCTCGCGGTCACGGCTTTGTTGCATTGGCCGACCAGGCCGTCCGTGCCGGCGGTTATTGCTGCTGTCGCAGTGTCGGTGACCGTCGGAATCGTCTTTGGTTATTATCCCGCCTGGAAAGCTTCACGGTTGGACCCGATTGAGGCGCTTCGCTACGAATAATCAGTCATCCGCAACGCAGGACGAAGTTGGAAGCTTTACGCGGCCTGCCGCGTGGCGACCTGTCCATCGTAGTCCTGCAACACAGGACGAAGTTGGAAGCTTTACGCGGCCAAACCAGCCAATCATAAGAACCGCCCCATTACCTTCTCACGGTAAGTTCTTCATTCACAAGATGTTTACAAAACTTTGTCGCATATGCGACAAAGTTTTGTCATCCTCATTTTCGAGTTCGGCGGCGGCCTGCCCCGTGTTATTTACGGTGGTCTCGGCTGGCAGACGCTTCAGCGTGTCCAGCCACTTTCGCAAGGCTTCGTCGTGCCGGGCCTGCGTCTGCAACGCGGACACTGCATTTTGGACGTAGTAGGGTTATACCCCATAGAGAAGTCCCGGCTCGGCGTGTAATGTGACTCCAGCAAACAATCCAAACCAAGACGGTGGAATAGTTTTGGATGTAGCGGTCCCGCAGTCGCGGGATGACCGCCGCTACAGTGCCGAATTTTGAAACTTTACCACTACCCAAACTAAATATGAAAATGATCCTGTTATTTGCCTGCGTTATCACCCTCCTCACTACCACCGGATGTCTTGTTTCCGAAGGCGGACGGCACAGGCACGGGGGTTACGAAAGTCATTCGGAAGTCATAGTCGGACCTCCGCCAGTCGTAGTGCGCCCCCCGGTAATCGTAGTGCGCCCGCCGGAAATCATCGTGCGGTAGTTCGAGTGCGGGGGGATTAACGGTCGCCCTGCAAGGACGTCAAGCCGGAGAAAACTTTAACCCCGTGTTATTTACGGTGATTCCGGCTGGCAGGCGCTTCAGCGTGTCCAGGAGCGTGGGCGAGTTATCAAGCATCACCGCTGGAGAAGCAACGGTGTCACTCGCCGTCAACGTGTATTCGGCCGGCGGGCGGGCATTTATTTCCTGACGCGGGAAGTTATTTTGGAAGGCAAATGGATCGTCCGGCCAGCAACCATGAACAC
>DAIRTX010000049.1:0-27353 GCA_036803685.1 Verrucomicrobiota bacterium
GCCGTCCCCAACCCGCCGGACAAGCGCGCGCCGTGGTATAAGAATACCGCGCCCACCTACGCCGGCATCTTCCTGTGGTTCGTGTTCTGGCAGGACGCCGTCAACGCGCCCAACCAAGGCGGCCTCCTCTCGTGCGGCGTGGGCTGGGCGTTCCTAAGCCTCGTCATCGCTGCGCTGGTCTGCCACTTTCTTTTCTACCTCGTGCCCGGCATGTTGGGCATGAAAACCGGGCTGCCGCTCTACATCGTCGGCACCTCCCTTTTCGGCGCGCAAGGCGGATTCATCCTGCCCGGCTTCCTGATGGGCGTGCTGCAATTCGGCTGGCTCGGCGTGAACGTATATTTTTCCTCCTTGGCACTGGCGCAGGTCATCCCGCTGCCACCGCAAGTCATCATGGTCATCTGGGGCGTGCTCGCGGCCTTCGTAGGTCTCAAAGGCATCCAATACGTCGCCAAGGTCGCCACCTACCTGCCCCTGATTCCGCTGGCCGTGCTGCTCCTGCTCCTGGCCAAGACGGTCGGTGGCATCGGCAGCTTTGACCCGCAGAAGTTCATCGCCCTGAGCGCAACCGCCGCCCCGACGGCTCCGGCGGCGCTGGGCAGCTTCGGTGTGTTGGCGTTCATGCTGACCTTCGTGGTCGGCTTCTTCGCCACGGCGGGCGCAGCGGGCGTGGACTTCGGCATGAACAGCCGGAACAAGAGCGATGTTTCCAGGGGCGGCCTCGTCGGCGTGGCGCTGGCGATCATCGTCACTGCGGGCATTTCTATGCTCATCGTCGCGGGCACCTACGGTTCACCCGAACTGAGCAAGGCCGCCGTCGCTGCCGCCGGTACGAACGGCTTGATCCTCCAGACGCCGGGCCTGATCCCGGTTCTCATGGGCAAGAGCGCGGGCTTGGTCATGTTCCTGCTCGCCATCGCGGCGTTTCCGCCGGCGTGCTTCTCCTCGTTCATCGCGGCAAACAGCTTCAAGACCACACTGCCGGGCGTGAATCCCTTTATCTCCGTCGGAATCGGCGCGGCGGTGAGCATCCTGCTGGCCGTCACGGGCCTGGCGGGCAAGGCGATTATCGTCTTCGTCATCATCGGTGCGACCTTCGGCCCGATCTGTGGCGCGATGCTGGTGGAATACCTGCTCAGCGGCGGCAAGTGGAACGGCCCGCGCGCCGGCTTCAACCCAGCCGGCTGGATCGCCTGGCTTGTGGGCGCCGTGGTGGGGGTGCTGCCGATCCTGAACATCTATCCCGTCCCGGCGGCACCGGTAGCCGCGTTTATTGTCGGTGCTGTAGTTTACTTCGTTTGCGCCAAAGCGAACCTGCTCTCGGCCACCGTGCCCATGCCGGTCAGGAAGTAAGCTGATCCATTCTAATGCGTAGTGCGACAGCCGTGTGGTCACCCCGCGCGGCTCTTTTGTTCGTCGGGCTCACCGCGTTTTTCCCGGCAGCGACGTGTCCATTTGCCTCGTGTTAACCAACTTTGATCCATTTTTCGTCACGGGCGGCTTCATACGCCGCCTGCATGACAGCGACGCGCGCCGCAGCTTCCTGCGGCTTGACCAACGGTTGATCTTGCGCGCCAGCCACGGCGTCCAGAAACTGATGCAGCGGCGGGCGGGGTGTAGCCGGCAGATCGGTGTCGGGCTTTCGACTGTCGCTCTCCGGGACTTTCTTGCTTCGATAGCGGAGTTTGTCCTCGATGATCACGGCATGGCCTTCCGTGCCGCTGATGAGCAACTGCACGGGATTTTCCAAGTCCACCCATCCCGCAGCCAGCGTGCCGATGACGCCGCTCTTGAAGCGGATGAGCGCCTCGCCGGTTTCATCGCAATCGCCGTAACGTCCCGTCACGGGTTTTATCACCGCGGTGACCGCCTCCACATCGCCAAACAGCCACATGAGGATGTCCAGCTTGTGCGTGCCAAGGTCGCCAAACGCGCCCACGCCGGCGATTTTCGGGTCAGCCATCCAACGCCATTCCGTGTCAAACAAACCGCCCAGCGAACCGCTGTGGCAATTTGAGCCGCGGACACGGGTGATGGTGCCGAAATTGCCTTTCGCAATTTCGCTTTTGAGGAACAGGTGCTTCGGATCCGTACGCTGGAAGTAGCCGGTCGTGAACAGGAGTTTCGCCTTGTCAATGGCATCAGCCATTTCCCGGCTTTCCTTGCCCGTGATGCCGAGCGGTTTTTCCACAAACATGTGCTTGCCGGCTTTTGCCCCGGCCAGAACGAGTTCATAATGACGATTCGTCTCAGACAAGATGATGACTGCGGAAATTTCCGGGTCTGACCAGATGGTTTTGACATCGGCGACCGGCTGCGCGCCGGCTTTTTCCGCGCTGCGGTCGGCGCGTTCCGAATCGTGATCCCAGACGTATTTGATATGCACATCGGCGCGTTTTTTTACCTCATCAAGGTAACCCGGCGTGTGGATGTGCGCGACGCCGGCGAAGGCCACGGTGATTTTTTTATCATCCTGCGCCCAGACCGGCAGGGCGGCGGCAACCAGGGCCGCGGCCCCGGTTGTCTTGATGAAGACGCGACGGGTGTAATTGGTTTCCATGGTTCAGGCGAGGTTCCAGCCGGTGCGGTTGTCACGTTTGACGAACTGCGCCGCTTCGGGCGCATTGGTCGCGCGCATGGCCGGGCCGTCCCATTCAATTTTTTTGCCCACCCGCAGGGCGACATCGCCGAGCAGCAAGATTTCCGTGAATTGCGCGGCGATGGCAAAACGCGAGTAACAGAGTTGCGGTTTGTTTTCCTTGATGGCGGCGATCCATTCCAAATGCTGCCGCTGGTCGTTGTCGCCGGTGAACGGGTTGCGTGGGATGACCTGCGGGATCTGCGCCACGGCCGGATGTTTTTTGAAGTGTGTAAATTTCTTGTCGTCGCGCAACTTCACAAAAAATTGCTCGCCGTAATCATCCGGGGAAAACACGGTGCCATTGTCGCCGATGAGCAGGCAGCCGCTGCCGGGAATTTCGCCGAGCATTTCGGCGATGTCCGCCAGGAGTTCACGCGGCGGCTTGTTGCTGTCATCGTGCTTGGATGGATTGTCCGCGAGCGGCTGGCCACCGTCATACCACCAGAGCGTGACGGGAGCCAGTTCAACGATGTCGTGCCGGTGGAAAAGGGTTTTGTGCGCCGCGGCAACTTCGACTTTGCGCGCGGGAAATTGAAAACGAATCTTGGAACCGATGGGATAAGTCTCCGTGTTCATCCCGCCGAAAGCTTCAGCCTCAACCTCCGTCGGGTAACCGAGGCGCAAGGCGCGGAACGTCATATTCATCGTATGACACGCCATGTCGCCGATCGCACCCGTGCCGAAATCCAACCAACCGCGCCAGTTGAATGGCTGGTAGACATCCTTTTTATATGGACGAACCGGTGCCGGACCGAGCCAGACATCCCAGTTCAGGGTATCGGGAATCGGGTCTGAACCTTTCGGCCGCGCCATTCCCTGGGGCCAGATCGGGCGGTTCGTCCAGATGTGGACTTCACGCACCGGCCCGATGATTTCGGCCTGAATACATTCGACGGCCCGGCGCAAGCCATCCGCCGCGCTGCCTTGATTGCCCATTTGCGTGACGACGCCGGTTTCATGCGCCAGGTCGCGGAGGTAGCGCGCCTCGTAAATGGTCTGCGTCAGCGGCTTCTGGCCATAAACGTGTTTGCCCAATCGCATGGCATGGGATTCGGCGATGGCGTGGAAGTGATCCGGCGTGGAGACGGTCACGGCGTCAATGCTCTTGCCGATCTCGTCAAACATGATGCGGAAATCCCGGTAAAACTTCGCCTGCGGATATTTCTGGAGCTGTTTCGCGCAATACTCACTGTCCACGTCGCACAAGGCGATGATGTTTTCGCCGCTGCAGTAATCCGTGTCGCTTGCGCCCTTGCCCGCCGCACCGATGGCGGCAATGTTCAACTTGCTGTTCAGATTGCTCCCGCGCAGCAAGGTTGGGACACCAAAAACCACCGCACCGCTGGCCAGAGTGGCGGTTTTGAGAAAGTCGCGACGCCTCCAACGAAGCGCTTGGGTATTACCGGATGATTTCATTAGAAGAAGCTAGCAATCAATTCAATCGCCTTAAAGAAATAAAACGGCCGGCAGTATCGCATGTTTATGCGACGCCACCATGTGACTTGAGGCTTGGCGAACAAGCAGGTCATTGGCATAATTTTCCAAAATCCAAGACATGGCCATACCCCAAACGGGTTGCTTGCATAAGCGGCCAGTCTGAAAAAATTGAAAACTGAGTTAACACAAAGATCACAATATGAAAATTCAACTCGCCCATCTCACTACCATCGCACTCAGCCTCGCGGGCCTCACCGTTTCCGCCGCCCCCATTCCTGAAAGCTGCCTGACCGGCGGCATCGCGCTCGGCTGTCAGGCGTGGACGTTCCGCGAATTCACCGTGATGGAGGCCATCCAGAAAACGGCGGAAGTCGGCGGCAAGGTCATTGAATTTTATCCCGACCAGAAATTCAGCCCGGGACAGCCCGGCTTGAAATTCGACCACAATGCCACCGACGAAATGGTCTCGGCGGTCAAGGCGCAGTTGGGCAAATACGGCATCCGGGCCGTGAATTACGGCGTCGTGAACATCCCCAATGATGAGGCCGGCGCGCGGAAAATTTTTGAGTTCGCCAAAAAGTTCGGGCTTTACGGCATCACCACCGAATCCGTGGAGGCGCTGGACACGATTGAAAAGCTCGTCAAGGAATATGACATCCGCGTCGGTTTTCACAACCATCCGCGCCAGCCGGATAATCCGGGCTACAAAATGTGGGACCCTGATTACGTTTTGAGCGTCGTTAAGGATCGCGACCCGCGCGTCGGCTCCACGGCCGATGTCGGTCACTGGGTGCGCTCCGGCCTGGATCCGGTGGCCTGCCTGAAAATTTTGCGCGGGCGCATCATCAGCACGCATCTGAAGGATTTGAACGAAAAATCTCCGACCGCCCACGACGTTCCGTTCGGCATGGGAGTCTCAAACATTCCCGCCATTCTGGACGAGTTGAAACGGCAGCACTTCAACGGCAACGCTTCGATTGAATATGAATACGACTGGATGAATAATGTGCCAGCGGTTGCCCAGAGCGTCGGCTTCGTGCGTGGTTGCGGAAGCCGGTAGTAGATGCAGGGGGCAATCAGGACCGTGCCGTGCAACCGCAGCCGGGAAGTTCGCCAGGCCACATTGCCGCACCAAACGGGTATTGGGTGGAATCTGTTTGATGCTCCATGAGGAATGTCGTTTTATAAAAATATAAGGTCTTGAAACCTTTATGCGCGCAACTGCATCTCCAAGTTTGACACAATTTTAACATGAGCGAATCTAACGAAACAAAAAAAACGGCCGCGGTCGAAACCCATGACCCGGCAACCGACGGTTGCGGCTGCGACCAGACGCTCGCCTTCCTGGTGCTGCGCGGCTGGCTGGCGGTGCGCGCCATCCTGACGGGCGCCGAAAAATTCGGCGCCTACAAGACCATCCAAAAACCACTGATGGATCCGACCACCGGCATGGAAGATCCCAGCGGCGCGATGATTGACATGAAGGTGAAATTTTATGCGCTCACGAATTACTCCGGCATTCCCGCATCGCTCAAGGACAAGTTCGCGAACGAGCCGTTGCTGCCCCAACTCGCGCTGACAACGTTTGATCATCTGTTGGGGCCGGCGCTCATCGCCACCGGCGTGATGCTGTTAGTCGGCCTCGGCACGCGGGTGTCGCTCTTCGTGCAAGGTTTGATTTACATCGCGTTGACCGCCGGTTTGATTTTAATCAAGCAGGACGACGGCATTTCGTGGCTCGGCATCCATGTCGCGCTCGTCGCGCTGGCTTTGATGCTCGCCCAACACAACAAATTTGCCCTCCTCAAAAAATGGTGAATGAACCTCTCACCCGCCGCGAATTCATCGGCACCACCGCTGCGGCTGGTGCGGGCTTGATGCTGGCTTCCGGCGCAACAGTTTTCGGGCAGACCAAGTCGGCGAACGGTAAAATCAATATCGCGCTCGTCGGTTTTGGCGCCCAAGGCCGCGTTTTGCTGGAATCGTTGCTGAAAATTGACGGCATCCGGCTGGTTGCCTTTTGTGACATCTGGGAATACGCCCGCACCTACGGGGAACGTTACCTGAAGAAAATGGGCGTCGCAGTGCGCGCCTACGAAAATTACGAGGATTTGCTCGCCGGCGAAAAGGATTTGCAGGCCGTCATCGTGGCCTGCCCGGATTTCTGGCACGCGCCCATCACCAACGCCTGTCTGAAGGCCGGACTTGATGTCTATTGCGAGAAGATGATGAGCAACACCATTGAAGGCGCGCGTTCGATGGTTCAGACGATGCGGGAGACGGGCAAACTGTTGCAGATCGGCCATCAACGTCGCAGCAATCCGCGTTATATTTTTGCGCTCAACCGGCTGGTGCGCGATGCGAAAATTCTCGGCCGCCTCACCGCCGCCAACGGGCAGTGGAACCGCGCAGTCACGGAGGATTTTGGCTGGCCAAAGAAAGCCGCAATGTCACCGGAGGAGCTGGCGAAATATGGGTACGCCGACATGCACCAGTTCCGCAACTGGCGCTGGTTCAAAAACCTCGGCGGCGGCCCGCTCTCCGATCTGGGCGCGCACCAGATTGATATTTATAACTGGTGGTTCGGAACCATGCCCAAATCCGTGATGGCCAGCGGCGGGATTGATTACTACAAAAACCACGAGTGGTATGACAACGCGATGGTGATTTACGAATACCAGCTTCCGGAAGGCGTGGCCCGCGCGTTTTATGAGGTGCAGACCACGACCAGCGCCGGCGGCGGCTACTTCGAATATTTCATGGGCGACGAAGGTTCGCTTAAAATGTCGGAAAATCCGAACCTGACCGCGATTTACCGCGAAGCCCGCGCCCCGTCGTGGGACGAACTGGTTCGGAAAGGTTACATCCGCGCCAGGACCAGCGGTCCCGCCGCCACGCCCGATGCCGCCAGGGTGGACGTGCGCGAAACCGCCCAGCTTGCGGCATATGAAATTCCCGTGACGTTCAGCAAGGCGATTCATCAGCCGCACCTGGAAAATTTTTTCAACGCCATCCGGGGCAAAGCCGGATTAAACTGCCCCGCCGACGAGGCCTTCCCCAGCGAATACGTCATCCACAAGGCGAACGAGGCCATCGCCGCCCAAAAAACGATTGTCATCACCCCGGAGGAAATCCAAGCTTGAATCCATCGTCCTATGAAAAAAATATTTTTGAAATGGTCCGTGATCGCCGCGCTGCTCACCACCACCGCCGCGTTGGCGGAAGCCCAGGTGGCGCTTAAAACCGATCTGCCCAAACCCCTGTTTGTCGGCACGCCGGTTCCCATCAAGCTCGCCAACCTCGAGCCCGCCCGCACCGGCAAGCGCCCCGATTTCATGGTTCCCGCCGGCACCGTCAATCTGGCCAAGGGCAAAAAAGTCACCGCCAGCGACAGCGACCCGGTCATCGGCACCCTCGACCTGATCACCGATGGCGACAAGGAAGGCGACGAAGGTTCATGGGTCGAGCTCGGACCGGGAAAGCAATGGGTGCAGATGGATCTGGAAAAGGAGGCCAACATTTACGCCGTCATGGTCTGGCATTTTCATTCGCAGGCACGGGTTTACTTCGACGTCGTGGTGCAGGTTTCCGACGACCCGAAGTTTGAAAAGGGCGTGACCACGATTTTCAATGCCGACGCCGCCAACGAGCTCGGCCTCGGCGCGGGCAAGGACCTTGCTTACATCGAAACCTACCAAGGCAAGTTGATTGACACGAAGGGCGTGAAAGGCCGTTACCTCCGCCTTTATAGCAAGGGCAACACGACCAACAAACTGAACCACTACATCGAGGTCGAAGTGTTTGGCAAACCCGCCGCCTGAACGGAGCGCGGCCCCGCAAGGCGGGGCCGCTTCAGCTTTCGCCACGAATAGATTTCTGATGAAATCCGCGCTTGAAATTTTTGAGAATTGAAGCGGGCGGAAGCCCGCGCTCCGGCTGAATACGAAATCAAGCTTACGACGCCATTACCAAAAATTCGTTGGGCAATCTTTATCGGGATCGCCGTGCTTGCGCTGGCCGTCCGGCTGCCGCAACTCGGCGAACGGCCGATGCACACCGACGAAGCGATCAACGCCTATATTATCGGCCAATTGCTCGCGGGTGAGAATTTCCATTACGACCCGCAGGACCGCCATGGCCCCGCGCTCGCCGCCGAAACCCTGCCGGTGCTAAAATTGCTCGGCGCAAAAAAATTCGCCAGCCTGACCGAATCGCAACTGCGCCTGGTTCCCGCCCTCACCGGGGCCGCCACCGTTTTGTTGTTTGGCGCGGGCGTGGAAATGTTCGGATTCACCGCCTGCCTGGTCGCCGCGCTGCTGTTCGCTTTCGCACCGTTGCCCGTTTATTACAGCCGTTATTTTATCCACGAAACGTTGTTCGTCGCCGCGACGCTGGGATGGATTCTGTCCGGCTGGTGCGCGTTGCAAAAAAAATCTCTTTTGTCGGCCGCGCTCGCCGGATTCTGTGCCGCACTGATGCTCGCGTGCAAGGAAACCGCCGCCCTTCATTTTTTTGCACTCATGCTGGCTGGATTTGTGTGTTGGATTTTCGGTTCGCACAAAAAATCCGCCGTTGGGTTTCCGCCGCTAACGATCATTCTCACGGCGTTCGTGGTTTTCCTTTTCGTTGTGATCCTGCTGTTCACCTGGTTCGGCCAAAACTGGCAGGCGCTCGCCAGCTTGTCCCACGCGGTTTCGCGTTTCGCTGCGCGTGCCAGTGGCGAAGGACACGAAAAACCATTTTGGTATTACACGCTTCTGCTGGGCAACGGTTATTCCGGAGGAATCATTCTCGTGCTGGCCGCGCTGGGGTTTATTGGAGTTCTGCGAAAAGTTTTCAGCCAGCCGAAGCCCGATCGGCCCGATCCGCTTTTATTTCTGGCAATTTATGCGCTGGCCATCTTTGTCACTTACAGCGCCATTCCCTACAAAACGCCGTGGCTGGCCTTAAACTTTTGGCTGCCGCTGGCCATTTTTGCGGGCCTCGGCGGCGGATGGATTTGGCAAAAGGCAAAAAAAGTTCGCTGGGTATTGGGGATTTCTGTCGTTGCGGTCGGAATCTTGCTGGTGAACGACACTTGGAATCGCGCATTTGCAAGTCCGGCGGACGAAAAAAATCCTTACGCCTATGCTCACACATCGGAAGATCTGTTGCGGCTGCCCGCGCGGCTGGAGGAACTGGCACGGCAAAATCAATTGTCGGAACCGCGAATTGCCGTGGTCGCGGCCGATGCGTGGCCGCTGCCGTGGTATCTGCGCCAATATTCACAGGTCGGATTCTGGCAGCCGGGACAGGAAACCGGCGCGGCGGATTTTTTCATCACCACGACGGACGTGTCCGGCAGGCTGGCGGACCGGTTGAAAAACTTCCATCCCGAATACTTTGGCGTCCGCCCGAATGTCCTGCTGGTTCTGTGGTCGCCGCTGAAAAATGCCCCAAGCCATGAGTGATCCGATCATCCATGTTTTCAACCAGCACGCGATGGCCACGCAGTTTCAGGCGCGCATTGCGGGCGAGGAAAGAAATTACGCGGCGCAGGCGGCGCAGGCGGCATTTGCCCTTGCCGATAGACTGGAATCGCATTTGAGCCGCTTCCGTGCGAACAGCGACATCTCCCAAATCGCGCAACTGGCGCCCGGCGAAAAATTGCGGGTGAGCGAGCCGGTTTTTGCCTGTCTTGAAATTGCAAAAACGATGGAACTGGCCACGCGCGGCGCCTTTTCCATCACGGCCGCCGCACTGAAAACACAATCCGCCCGGCCGCAGTGGAGCCTGGCGAAGGAACAATTTTCCGTCCGCTGCGACTGTGGCAAGCTGGAGTTTGACCTTGGCGCCATCGGCAAGGGTTTTGCGCTCGACCGCATGGCGGAGGTTTTGCGGGAATGGGACTGTCCGGCGTTTCTGCTCGTGGCGGGCGGCAGCAGCATTTTGGCGGGCGAACCACCCCCGGGAACTGCCGGTTGGTCCTGTGGCTTGGGCGATGACAATTCGCCGCAGCGATTCTGGCTGAAAAATGGTTCGCTGAGCGGTTCGGGCCTGGCGGTGAAGGGACGGCACATTTTTGATCCGCGCACGGGCGAACCGGCAGCCCAAAAAAATCGAGCCTGGGCGTTGTGCCCAACCGCCGCCGAGTCGGACGCGCTTTCAACGGCCGCCATGGTTCTGGACGAGGCGAATGTTGCCAGCGTCATCTTGAGCTTGAACAAATCCATGATATGGTTGCATGATGGGCGCGAGTGGAAGCAATTCGGCAATCGGAAAGGGCTTGAAGATGCGCATTCGAGTTTGAATGCCGCTGCGGACAATATGGGCAGCGGGCAACTTTTTCCGCATAAACAAATCCTCTGATTGGCCAACCTGATTACATCAACATGAAAAATACATCCTCACAAAACTTCAGCCGGCGCCGTTTTATCGCCACCGCCGGTGCGGCGCTCGCTTTGCCGCTGATTCTCCCCGGCTGTGCCACCGGCTTGACCCGGCGTTCCCGGCCTTCCAACCGCATCACGCTGGGTGTCGTCGGTTGGGGCATGCAGGGACCGGGCAACACCAAGTCCTTTCTTTACGAGGATGATTGCCAGGTTATCGCCGCTTGCGACCTGAGCAAAACCCATCTGCAACAGGCGGTGGACACCATCAACGACCACTACCAAAACAAAAACTGCGCGGCCTATCATGATTACCGCGAAATGATGGCACGCAGCGACCTTGACGCCGTGATGCTGGCGGTGCCGGATCACTGGCATGCCTTGGTCGCCACCGAAGCGGCCCGGCGTGGGAAGGACATTTACGGCGAGAAGCCGCTGGCCCACACGATTGCCGAGCAGCAGGCCATCGTCCGCGCCGTCCAAGAGTACAAAATTGTCTGGCAAACCGGCTCCTGGCAGCGATCGGTTCGCACGTTCCACAAGGCGGCGGAAATTGTCCGGAACGGTCTCATCGGCCAAGTGACCCACGTTGAAGTCGGCCTGCCCTCCGGCCATCATGATTTTGCCGGCACCGAACCGGCGCTGCTGGAGAAACTGGCTTCGCTGCCGGAGAAAATTGACAGTCCGGACCAGGTGGTGCCGGGGACTCCGGCGTGGGATCTGGCGGTGACGCCGCCCCCACCCGAATTGGACTACAATATGTGGATTGGCCCGGCGCAAATAGAGCCGTATATCGAGTCGCGTGTGAACATGAATTGGCGCTGGAATTACAACACCGGCGGAGGCCAGTTGCTCGACTGGATCGGGCATCATTGCGACATCGCGCATTGGGGATTGGGATTTGACCGGTCCGGCCCCTCGGAAATTGAAGGCCATGGGGATTTTCCGCCCGCCAACGCGATTTGGAACACTTGCACGAAATACCGGATTGAATTGAAATACCCGCAAGACATCACCATGACCATTGCCGGGGGTTATCCTGACATTCGCGACGGCACCAAATGGATCGGCACCGATGGCTGGGTGTGGGTGAATCGCGGCGGTTTTGAGGGTTCCAATCCCCAATGGAAGCACTACAAAGATTTGCCGGAAAGTCTCGCCAAGGTGAAGCTGTATAAATCGCGGAATCACTCCCGAAACTTTCTGGATTGCGTGAAATCGCGACAGGCCACCATCGCGCCGGTGGAAACGGCGCATCATTCGGCCATTCCGGGGCATTTGGGACTCATTTCCATGCTTACGGGCCGGAAAATCCGGTGGAGTGTTGAACAGGAGGAAATCATCGGCGATCCAGAGGCGAGCAAGCTGCTAACGCGCGAATACCGTGCACCGTGGAAGTTGAGCTGACCTCTTGTATTCACAAGGTTTTTACGACTCGTCAATAGCTCGCCGATGATTCAGCGGTATCGCGCGAGACGGTCGCGCAACATCCACGCAACGTCCGGCAAGACATCCGGCGAGATGTCTCGCGCAAAATCCGCACAATTGCCGGGCCGTGGCAAACGCAATGCCGACGAATCTCTGCGCGGCAACTTGCAAGACAACTCGCAACGTCGTAGGGTCAAGAAACTCGAACGTTTCGGTTAGCCGGCAGTGGTATTGATGTGCGGATTGACCGAGGAGGTTTTCATTGGTCCACTTCTCGGCCATGAATTGGAAGCGCCTTCTGGCCTACATCACCGGGTCCGTTGATCAGGAACTCCTGTTGCGCAACGAGTATCTCGCCACTGAGAATCGCATCCTCAGGAATCAGGTCAAAGGGCGGCTCCGCCTGACCAATGACGAGCGCATGAGTCTGGCCGAGCTCGGCAAGCAGTTGGGCAGAAAGGCTCTGGAGGAGGTGGCACAGATTGTCAGACCAGAGACCATCTCGGCCTGGCACCGGAAGCTGGTCGCCAAGAAATTCGACGGTTCAAAAAACCGATCCGCCCTTGGGCGTCCGCCCACTCCCAAGTCCCTTGAAAATTTAGTGTTACAATTGGCCCGGGAAAACCGGAGCTGGGGCTACAAACGCATTGGGGGCGCGCTCGACAATGTGGGACACCAGGTCAGCCGAGAAACGGTGGCCAACATCTTGAAGCGGCACGGGATGGCGCCAGCACCCGAACGAGGAAAGTGAATGCTCTGGAAAGATTTCATCCAATCACATCTGGAAGTGTTGGCCGCAGTTGATTTCTTCACGGCCGAAGTGTGGACGGCTGGGGGTTTAACCACCTATTACGTTTTGGTTTTTATGCGCATCGCCCCAAGGCAGGTCTCGCTCGCCCGCAAGCCGGACCGGCCTAGGCCGCCTCGAAAGGAGCCAACCGGGTGAGGCGCCGCTGAAGAATTCTCGGTTTTATTTGGCGCAACAATCCTCATTTTTTCTTAAACACTAACTTTTTGACTGTGTAAAAGCCAACAAACGACCCCTGTGAGGTTTTGGTAAATCAACCCCGGAATCGAACGACAACAGGTCGCTCAACATCTACCATTGTTTCTCATCGGGCTTGCTGGCGCCGCTTTCCCAAGCCAAAATCAGCACCGTATCAACCCCCATTTTACCCGCTACCTGATAGGGATGAAGCCCCTTTTCGTAGCGCTTGGCCTGAATGTAATCACCAAGCGTTTTTATGACAGTCGGGATGTGCTTTCGGCGGTTGCGATTCGGAGGAATGTGGGCGCGGGATACGCGAATTTGCCGTTGTGTAAAAGCCAACAGGGCAGTTCTCCCCCGAGAGAAGGAACAGCGGCAGTCAGTTTTTTGTTTTGCGGATGACCATCCAGTAAATCCAATCACAGATGTTTCAGTGAGTCGGTGGATGATTCTCTCTCCGTGGGGTGAGGGAGGTTTTAATTTTTCTGCACTGCCGAAAAGTTTGAGCTGACTCACGTCGGCTGCTACGATGCCGCATGGCCCGACCCAATCGCATCGAACTGCCGGGCTGCGAGCCGATGCCGATTCTTTACGAGGACCGGTCGGTCATCGCCATTGACAAGCCGCGCGGCTTGCTTCGTCTGCCAAAACAACATACCTTTCCAGCATGAGCACGCAGGAAATCTTGCTTGAGGAAATCAAACATCAGCCGGAGCCGGTGTTGCGCGAGCTCCGGCATTATCTCGATTTTCTGAAACGCCAGCGCGCGACGGAAGCGCCGATGGACAGCGTTGTTGCGGACATTTGGGAAAAACTGGGTCCGGCGCCGGAAGTGGACTATGACAAGCTTTAGTCGTGGCGACGTGGTCGTTGTGGATTTGGGCATGGCAGCCAAAGTGCGGCCTTGCGTGGTTGTGTCCGTTGCCAAACCCGACCGTCACCGCAATATGTCCGTGGTGGTGCCGATGACGACGGAAATCCGCGGTGGCGAATGTGAAATCCGTTTTTTAAAACCGGCCTGGCTCCGGCAGGAATCGGTCGTGAACGTGCTGGGCATCGCCGGAGTGGACAATGCAAAAATCGAACGGCGCATTTCGGCATTCCCCGCCGACAAAATGTCGGAGATTGAATCCGTGTTGAAAAGGTTGTTCGGTTTGTAAATTTCTTGTCTCACTCTAATTCCATCGAACTGCTGGATTGCGAGCCGATCCCGATTTTATACGAGGACCGGCCGGTCGTGGCTGTGGACAAACCGCTGGTGGCGGAAACGGCACTCGTTTGCTTTCACGAATCCGCCATACACGGCACCGGCGGGTTTGCGAACGTGGACATTGTCGCCGGCACACGCGCCATCGAATACGTCGGCGAAAGGATCACCAAGGCCGAATCGCTGTGCCGGTGCGAGTCGAACAACAAATACATTTTCTCGCTGGATGAAACGTACAACCTCGACGGCAACGTGCCGTGGAACCCGGCGCGTTTCCTGAATCACAGTTGCGACCCGAATTGCGAGGCGAAACCGGACGGCGGGTGCATCTGGATTGTGGCGCGGCGCGACATCCGGGCCGGGGAGGAAATCACGTTCAACTACGGTTACGACCTTGAGGATTACCGGGAGCATCCCTGCCGCTGTGGCGCGGCGGATTGTGCCGGTTACATCGTGGCGGCCGAGTTCTTCGAACACGTGAGGTGGCAAAGCGGGTTTGCGCGTGATGTCGGCCAAGGAGCCTGAGGCGCGCTTCAAAAATTGCGAACGGTTTCCGTATGCGAAAGCGCCGTCGCCGCTGCGCTCTGCCGGCGCACTCCAAGACGCTTCGCGCGTGCCAAACTGCTCCCAATTTCCGCCAGGTCTTGGACTGCGGCGGCCCTCCGCCGCTTTGCCGGCTACTGATTGTAACGTTCCTTGTAGCTGTTCTTGAGCGCCTCGACTTCTTCGGGGCTGAGGCCCTTGAGCCAGCGGTGTTCGTCCCGGGTGAGGAGCTGCTGGATTTCGGCTTCATATTTCTTCCCCAGCTCGGGGCTTTTCTGCTTCGCGGCCTCGACGACGGCGGGCAGGAATTTTTCGTAGAAATGTTTTGAGACCTCGTACATACCGTGCCAGTGGGTGTAATCCGGCCCCATCATGGCGGCGCCGTGGCGGGCGCGGCGGCCTTCGTGATGCCACAACTCATAGAAAACCCATTGCACCTCGTGTTCAAAGGGCGCCTTGGGATTCAACACGCCGTCCGCCGTCAGCTCGTTCATGATCTTTTGCGCCGGCTTGGCGAACTTGTCGTTGTAAAGCGCGACGAGGCTGTCGAATTGCTGGTAAAAATTGTCCACATATTCGTTGCCGTGGCAGTTGAGGCACACGCCTTTCATGGCATTGCGGCGTTCCTGCCACGTGACGATTTTTGCGACCGTGCGTTTGAAGGATTTGCCCGTCATTTTTTCGTTTTCCACCACGTTCTCGGTGGTGGTGACCTCGGCACCGGCCTTGGGCAGCGGTTTGGTTTCCGGATAATCCTCGCGGTAACCATCGGTATAAATGACCTGGTTCAACTTCGTGCTGATCACGGGCCGCAGTGTCCAGCTGATGCGTTCGCCGACGTCATGATTGTTGGCGGTGGTGACGCCGTTGGTGGTCATATAGCTGCCGATGTGGCAGCTCGCGCAGGTGGGCGCGGCGGAGTAATTCTTGCCCAGCACCCAGCTTCCCTTGTCCAACGCCATCCTGTCGCGATTCGCATAAAAGGCGATGCCGTGCTTGGACTCGTTGTAAATCTCCATCTGCGGATGGTCGGGGCCGAGGTGGCATTTGCCGCAGTTCTCCGGCGAACGGGAAAGTTTGGCTTCAAAAGCATGGCGCGAGTGGCACGCATGGCAACTGCCCCTGGAACCGTCGGGATTCAGCCGGCCAATGCCGCTGTTCGGCCAGGTGTCGGAGTCAATGACCGGCCGGCCTTCCGCGCCGGTGCGGATGATTTCGCCCTTTTCATCGCGCTTGAACTTGACGATGGTGCCGTGGCATTGCCAGCAGCCGTTGACGACATCGGCCTTGTTGCCGGGCATGCCGGCGACCTTCTCGGCGAGCACGTTGTCGAGGCTGGCGAGGATTTCACCCGCCTTCGCGTGATGGCTGTGCGAGAATTGCTGGACCTCCGCCTCATGACACTGGCCGCAATCCTTGGGCGTGACGAGGGTGGTGATCCACATGCCTTCGTGTTTCCACGCGCCGATGCGGTTCGTCTCTGCGCCGTGACAATCCAGGCAGCCGACTTCAACTTCCGCGTGACGCGAACGCCGCCATTCCATGACGAGGGCAGGGGAGGTTTTGGCGTGGCAATCGGCGCAGGCCTGGTTTTGTGCGGTGGTGACGGGTTGCGCCGTGGCGGCGTCGGCTTCGCGCCCGGCGAGCAACAAGAGCGTGGTGAGGGTGAATGAGGCAAGGCCGGCAAAAACAGATTGTCTCAAGATCGTTTTCATAGTTCCAAAGCGAGGCATCGCTGAATTCATGGTTGTAAACTGAACTTGACGTGGCTGGGCCACGGGTCGGCGATGCCGTAATCAAAACGGCGAGCCGCCGGAAACGCAACAACGAAATGATAAACCGGCCGGGCGCGGCGTGATTTGATCCAGATTAAACAAAAAGGCGCGTGGAAATCCACGCGCCAACGGAGAGTTTTTTGAAAGAGTACGGGTTTGCTGTTTCCGGTGAAGAACGGGACAAAGGATGGCCGGCGCAGCAGCGCCGCCCTACCAAGTAAAGGTAGGGACGCGCTGCCGCGCGTCCCAAATTTATTAATTCGCGTATTTCACGCTGCAACCGTAAGGCTTCGTTTCCGCCACGGTCACGGGTTTACCGGCGAGCAAGGAGTCCACAGCTTCGCGGACGTAGTTGCGGGCGGTTTTGGGGTCGTGATTGGGCGAGGGCTTGTCATCAATCGCGCCGTCGTAAATCAGCGTGCCATCCTTGTTCACGACGAACATGTGCGGCGTGGTTTTCATGTCATACAAATGCCCGACGGCGCCGGAGCTGTCGTCAATCCATGCGGTCGCGACAATTTTTTTGTCGGCCCATTCCTTTTTGGCCTGTTCCAGTGTGCGGTGGCTGAAATTCTTGGGGTTCACCGAATTCACGATCAGCCACACAGCGCCCTTGGCTGCCAGATCACTTTGCAGTTCCTGCATTGCCCCGGTCTTGTACTGGTTGTTACAAAACGGGCAGTCGGAGTTGTAAGATTCGATCACGACAATCTTGCCCTTGTGATCGCTGAGTTTGACGGTCTTGCCGTTGATGTCCGTGGCCGAGAAATCCGGGGCGGGCTTGCCGGTTTCCACCGCCAGCGCGGCGGAAGCCAGGGTTAAAGCAGTGAAGAATGCAAATATAGTTTTCATAAATTTAATCATTAGACGCACCATTCGACATTTGGTTTCAAAGAATGTTCAACGGGCCGCGCGGTCGAGGGCGTCGAGCACGATGCCCGGTGTCAGAATTTCAGGCAGGACAATTGGCGACGCGGCGGCATCCTTGGAATATACCAAAACCAGCGGTACCCCGGCGCGACTGAACCGGTTCAGTTCGGTCGTAATGTTGTCGGGGAATCGCGTGTAATCGCCGAGCAAGGCGATGGCATTCATGGACTTGAGCTTGGCGCGCACGGAAGGGATTTCGATGCTGGTTTTTTTGTTCACCTGGCAGGTCAGGCACCAGTCGGCGGTGAAGTCCACCAAAACCGGATGTCCGTCCGCCCGGGCTTTCGCCATGGCTTCAGGACTCCAGCGCTGCCAGTCAATTCCGTCCGCCGATTCTTTCAGCGAACCGGTTGCGTCCGCTTCCGTGACTGGTTCGCGCCAGCGCAACTGGCTTTCGAGCGCGTAGGCGTAACCACCGACCAGCAAAATCAACGCAATCACGAACGCCAGGCCTTTGCGGGCACGTCCGCGTTGAACGAACTCACCAAAAATCCAGGCCGCGAAAGCGACGAGCACAAGAAAAACGCCGAGCCACAAAACCGATTTGCCATAGCTTCCGGCGGCGAGGTTGAACAACCACACGGCGGTCGCCAGCATCGGAAAGCCCATCGCGATTTTGAACTTTTCCATCCACGCGCCGGGCTTTGGCAAAAATTTCAACCACGCTGGGTTCCAGCTCAACACGACATACGGCGCGGCCAGCCCGACGCCGACAGCGAGAAACATCAGCAGAATCACCGGCGCTTTTTGGGCGAAGGCGAAGCCGAGCGCGATGCTCAAAAATGGCGCGGTGCAAGGCGTGGCCAGCGCGGTGGCCAGCACGCCGTTGAAAAATGCGCCCGCTGCGCCATGCTTCGACGCCAGTCCGCCCGCTGCGTCGAGCGCGCGTCCGCCGAGCGTGACTTCAAACACGCCGAAAAAATTCAGCGCCACGAGCGTGACAAGTGTTGTGAGGCAAACCACAAAAACCGGGCTGCCGAACTGCATTCCCCAGCCGGCCCGATGTCCGGCGGCCTTGACGCCGATGACGACAGCGGCTAGGGCGAGAAACGACACCAGCACGCCGAGCGCATAAACCAGACCGAGCTTGCGCACGTGCCGCGGCTCGCTTCTGGCTTCGCCGACGAAGCCGAAAATTTTCAGCGCGATGACCGGCAGAACGCACGGCATGATGTTCAGAATCAGCCCGCCGATGAAGGCGTAGAGCAGCATTTGCCAGAGCGGTTGTGAAAGTGGTGTGGGCGGCTCGCCTGCCCGGACAGGCAGGATGCCTGTCCCACTCTCCGGCGACGTTTGCGCGGAGATCGTTTCACCGGCTGGAGCTTGGTCACTGATGGGAAATTTGACATTGAAGCCGGATCGCGCACCGCCGCTGCTTTCCATGACAATCACGCCACTGATTTCCTTGGGCCAGTCGCCGGAATATTTTTTTACGGTCTTGAAAAGCCAAGCTTTTTCAGTTTCTTCGCCGGTGCCCCATTTCGTTTCCGCCTGAATTTCAAAATTGTCATTCGCATCAGGAAAAAAATCTGCGCCATTCGGCTTGGGTGACGGGAAAAATTCAATGGCCAATTGTCGGGTGTCGTCGTTGGCGGGTTTTGTCCAATGTGCGGACGCGGACAAACTGTCGCCGGATTTTGGCACTTTGCCCTGCCACGATTGAATCGTCGCGGCGTCGCCGGAAGTTTTGGTTTCGGTGCCGATGTTGAGGGCGGCCTCAACGCTGCCGCTGCCGGGGATGCAGGCTTCCTTGCATTCGAGCCAGGAGACCTTGGCCTTTAAATCGAGCGGGCCGGGTTTCAGATCGGCGGCGAGCTTGAGTGGCACGAGCAGGACGACTTCGTTGTCGTAACCGTAAGTGGTGACCTCGGCGGGCGGCATTTTTTCCGGGAGCGGCCACTGGATTTCGCCGGCGGTGACGCCGGGCGAGAGCTGCCATTCAATTTTGGTGGCCATGCCGGCGGCGCCGGGATTTTTCCAATACGTGTGCCAGGCCGGTTCCATCTTCAAATCCACGCCAACCAGCACGGTATCGCCGGGCCGCGCGGTGCTGGCGGACAAAATCAGCCGCGCCTGGGTGTGGGCGGCGCCGGCAGTGAAGGCCGCGAGGCAAAACCAGCCCGTCAGAATGATTCCAATGCGTCGCACACGGATTAGATGCCAGATTTGATGGAACGTTTGAAGTGATTTCGGGCAGTACCACCAAACGATGAAACTCCCTCTCCGTCCCGGCAATTTGATTTTGTAGGAGTCGAGGTCACGAGGCTCTGATCAGGAATCAGAAATCAGAAGTCGGAATTCAGAATCAAAATTAGAGACTATCACCAGTCTTCGCACCAGGTGCTACGATCCGGCAGGCGTCGTCTCCTACGATTTTGGAGTGCGCGGACATGTCGCCGCAGTCCACATCGCCGGCAACGTGGCAAGCCCTGGGAGCGCTGGCGTCCCGCCGGCGAGTGGAGCAGCCACCGTCATGCAACAAGCCGGCGGGACGTCAGCCGTCGCTCTGAAGCTATGGCCAGACAGGCCGGCGTTCTCAGGGAGAGAAGAATGATTGCAGTGCCCGGTTGCGCCCCGCGTCGTTAAGCACACAAAATTATTACTGGAAAAATGCGGGGTTTTCCGCCAACTTGTCCCCCTGTTAATTATGGATGTTAAACTTCCTAAACTAGGGGAGGGCGCTGATTCAGGCGTCGTGGTCAATGTCTTCGTAAAGGAAGGCGACCATGTCGCCAAGGATCAGGCCATCCTCGAATTGGAAAATGAAAAGGCCGTGGCTTCCATCCCGTCCACGGCCGCCGGTGTCGTCACAAAAATTTACGTCAAATCGGGCGACAAAATCAGCATCGGCCAGCGCCTCATCTCATTGAGCGGTGGTGATCAACCGGCTGCCGCCGCCGCACCCGCCGCGAAACGGCCCGCACCGGAGCCGAAGCCCGAAGCGCCGGTTGAAGAACCGGCAGCCGAGGCCGGGGAGGAGATTCCGAAGCCCGTGGCCGCGCCGGTCGCCTCGCCGTCGGTCCGCCGGCTCGCGCGCGAACTGGGCATTGATTTGTCCAAGGTGCGCGGCAGTGAGCCGGGCGGGCGCATCGTCATGGGCGACATTCGCGCCTACATTGCGCGTTTGCAGAAGGCGACGGACAAACCCAAGGCTGCCGTCGGCACGCCGGCCAGACCGGCGGCGGAGCAGATTGATTTTTCCAAATGGGGGCCGGTAACGAAGAAGCCGCTGACGCAACTGCGCCAGGTGATTGCGCGGCGGATGTGGGAGAGCTGGAACGCCATCCCGCATGTCACCCAGTTCGACGATGCCGACTTCACGCGGCTGAATGAGTTGCGCAAGAAGTTCGTGGCGGCTTACGAGCAAAAGGGCGCGAAGCTCACGCTCACACCGTTCGTGCTCAAGGCATTGGTCGAGACGTTGAAGAAACACCCGATTTTCAATTCCAGCCTCGACGAGGTCGCGCAGGAAGTTGTCATTAAGGAATATTTCCACATCGGCATCGCGGTGGACACCGAACAGGGCTTGATTGTACCGGTCATCCGCGATGCGGACAAAAAGAGTGTGCTCGATTTGGCGAAGGAACTGGAGCAGCTCGCGCAAAAGGCCCGCGACCGGAGGGTGACGGCGGAGGAGTTGAAAGGCGGCACGTTCACCGTCACCAATCAGGGTGCCATCGGCAGCGCGCATTTCACGCCCATCATCAACAAACCGGAAGTGGCCATCCTCGGCCTCGGACGCGGCGCGATGAAACCGGTGGCGCGCGACGGCAAGGTCGAGGTGCGCATGATGACGCCGCTGGGATTGTCGTATGACCATCGCGTGATTGACGGCGGCGCGGCGGCGCGGTTTATGGTGGATTTGGTGACGGCAATGCAGGATTTCAAAGAGGAAGCGGTGAAGCTATAATCGTCAATGGCATGACCGAGTGGTGGAGTAATGGAGTGATGAGATATGGAAACAAATTATCGAAACAAGAATCGCGGGTACCAACAACTGCGGGTGTGGCAGGATGCGATTGATTTTTACGTTCCTTGTTGTCGTGTATTCCGGACGTGGCCTTACGACTTGCGACGTGTTGCGTCGCAGGAGATTGCCTCCGTGGATTCGGTGCATCGAAATATCGCCGAAGGTTATTGCCGCCGTTCCATTCGTGAATATCAGCAATTTTTAAACTTCGCGCTCGGCTCACTTGGCGAGTCTGTTTCCGGACTCATCGCTTATTACAAAGCAGGGCAACTTCAGCCGACGGACTTCGATTCACTGAACGCACTGGCGTTTAAGCTCGAAAACGGCCTTTTGAAACTTGTGGAAAGTCTTGAGCGTAAAGAGATGGCCGGTGACTGGATTGACCATCTGGTTCTCAAGGAGAGCAACATTGCCTACGGCGGCGGCGAATAATCAATACTCCAATACTCCAATACTCCATCACTCCATTTTTCCTATGGACCCAATTAAAACTCAAATCGTGGTCGTGGGCGCAGGACCAGGCGGATACGCGGCGGCTTTTTACGCCGCCGACCTGGGCATGAAAGTCATTCTCGTCGAGCGCGAGAAACGGCTCGGCGGCGTCTGCCTGAATCGCGGTTGCATCCCGTCGAAGGCGCTGCTTTACGCGACGCACCAGATCACCGCTGCCAAGGAATCCGAACATCGCGGCATTACGTTCACGCCGCCGACGGTAGATTTGCCGAAACTGCGCGTGTGGAAGGAATCCATTTTGGAAAAACTCGGCGGCGGCGTGGCCACGCTTGCCAAGATGCGCGGCGTGCAGGTCATCCAGGGTCGCGGCTATTTCGAGGATTCACAGACATTGCGAGTCGAGACGGAGCAAGGGCAGCAGTTCATCCGGTTTGAAACGGCCATCCTCGCCGTCGGTTCGCTGCCGGCGCTGCCCAAGGTGTTCGACCTCGGCAACCCGCGCATCATGACCTCCAACGAAGCACTCGAAATCGAGGACATCCCGGAAAACCTGCTGGTTGTCGGTGGCGGTTACATCGGCATGGAACTGGGCACCGTGTATGCCGCGCTCGGCAGCAAAACCGTGCTGGTGGAGGCGCTCGACAGCATCCTGGCCGGGGCCGACCCCGACCTCGCGCGGCCGGTCGCGGCCAACGCGAAGAAAATGTTCAAGGAAATCCGGCTCAAGGCCAAGGTCACGAAGATGGCCACCGCCGGCAAACAGATCAAGGTCGCGATGGAACACAACGGCCAGCAGGTGTCCGAACTTTACGACCGGGTGCTCGTGGCGGTGGGTCGCGTGCCGAACAGCGCCGATATTGGCCTCGAAAACACCAAGGTCGAGCTGGATGACAAAGGCTTCGTCAAGGTCAATCATCACCAGCAGACCGGCGACCCGGCCATTTACGCCATCGGCGACATCGCGGGCGGGATTTTACTGGCGCACAAGGCGCACAAGGAAGCGCGCATTGCCGTCGAGAACATCAACGGCGAGGACGTCACGTTTGAAAACATCGTCATTCCGGCGGTCGTGTTCACCGACCCGGAACTGGCGTGGTGCGGGCTGACCGAAGCCGAGGCGAAGGCAAAAGGCGTGAAATACGAAGTGGCGAAATTCCCGTGGTCAGCGTCGGGCCGGGCGATGTCATTCGACCGCACGGATGGCCTGACGAAAATGTTGATTGATCCGGAAAGCGACCGTGTGCTGGGCGTGGGCATCGTGGGCGCGGGCGCGGGCGAATTGATTGCCGAAGCGGTGCTGGCGCTGGAAATGGGCGCGACCGCCGAGGACATTGCGCTGACGGTGCATCCGCATCCGACGCTGTCCGAGACGTTGATGGAATGCGCCGAGGTGTTTTACGGCTACGCCACGCACACGATTTCAAAGAAAAAGCCGGTGGAATAGATCGTCCTCGTCGCCTGCCGTGGTGGAGTGCAGCGAAGACGGGTTCCTTGGGCGGCAAAGTGTAACGAAGACGGCTCCTCCTCGAAATCGCGGGTTTAATCAGTGGCGCGAGCATGATCAACTGATTCTTATAATCTCGGCTAGCAACACATCTAAATCATTGGAGAAATTGACCTGCGTACCATTAGGTAACGATTCCTTATCTCTGATCCTTGTATGTAAGTGGGCATCCGCAATTTTCCGAGATGAATTCTCTAGATGCAGCATTGAATCTTTAAAACTTTTTGTGCCTTTATAGTTATTTGTGACTTCGGGAAATGTGTTGAGCCCAAAAATAGGAGGAACATGGTCAAGTATTGCCCGAACCAACAAAATGACGGAGATACAATTACCAGCAGAGGAAGCTTGATCTAACTCTAAAAGCATTTGAATCAGCCGTGAGAAATCAAACTTACCTTTTCTTTCTTTCAGGGCTTGAAAGCGATTTTTATCCACGTAGCTTCCGCTCGGTGCAATAGGCCGGATTATTTCCCCACTTAAACAATGTTCAAGTTGGAATTCTTTCTCAACCTCTGCAATTTTATCACTCTTTAAACGCCATTCATCTTTTGAAACTTTTGTGGTGCGTCGGTCTTTTGCAATGGCAACTCGTAATTTTGTAATATTGGGTTTCCCTAGACCAGCATTATCAAAATCAGTGATAATCTGTTTCAGGTTTGCCCCCGAATTGTTTTTGAGAGCATGAAAATATAAAAGTGCAATAGCTCTATCAGCTATTTGGGGAACTCGTTGACTCATACAACGAGCAAAAGATTCAATTGGAGTACTACTTTTCTTCATTTGAATTTAGAATTGTTTCAAAATATTTAGCACCTTTCCGGTTCAGCTTATATGAGACAGCCTTACCCCTTACCCTAGTTGAATTACCGTCTAAGTATTTTTGTAGCGAATTAGCAATCGCGTTGGACACATTGGGTGTCCGTACCCTCACTCTTAATTCAGAGGTTATCTTTTCTATGTCCCCGGTAGTGAGTTTTTGTTCAGGAAAATATTTGTAACAAATAAAGAAAGGCAGCAGGATTCGGCCTGGCATTCCAACCTTATCAAGAATATTTGATTCTATTTTTTTGGCTTCTGCACAATTTTTGATCTTGTTGACAATTTCCAAAATGTAATCACTAGAAGCGACGCTCTTTTTTGTCTCTTGTTTAGTAACCGTCTTATGCTTTGGCTCGTGGTCGTCAGACAAAACAGCTAAACATTCGTCTACTAGAGCCTTTATTTCGCCTAGTTTTGTAATCAATTTGTCGTTGTTCATATTTATTCGGAAGCTTTAGTCTTTTTACGACGACCACCAGCCTTATTTTTACTTTTCTTCACCAAATCATCAGGAAAATCACCCCGTAGGACTTTCAATCCTGTGTTGGTGACATAATAGCTGTCTTTTTTAACTGGATCAGCCGCGATCCAACCACTAGCTACCGCCCAATTAAAATCACGAGTAAAGTTGGCTGGCATCAACTCTCCGGCGTCACGGAACAAAGGCTTGATCTCGGCAGGTTGAAATAAATCTTTGTTGTGGGATTCCTTTAAAAACCCTGCCAAGGTGAGAATTTTATCGGGCATTCGCTTTGGCGCATGCCGCGTTAGATACTCTGCGGCTGATTCTTTCTGCGACCCAGAATGTCGCATTGGCAATGCCGATCTAATGTTTCCTGAAGCGCCCACCACCTCTTGCGGGGAGAGACATAAGGCCATAATCTGGCCAGCTGTATTTTCATCTATTTCCTTCTCGTAAGAAAGCCCGGAGCCTTTAATGGTTATCTTTATTTTATTTTGGTTGCTCATGGTTTTAAACTGTTAAATATGCAATATGTGTCAATTTGTAGACATGTTAACAAATATGAAGAATTTGTCAATACCCTTGAAAACAAAATTATTTGCAGATAAATCAAACATTTCCGTTCAGAACCCGTTTTCGCATGAGCGATGATGACGAGCATGAGGTGGGGCGCGTCACTCCGTGCACGCCGTCTTGATGTGCGTGCGAGCGGCGTGCAGGGGACTCCGATGAATCGCGAGCAGGCTGCTCGCCCTACCAACCCGATAAATAAAGCGGCGGGATAATCCCGGAAGTTCAGAACTCGTTTTCAAGCCCGTAGCAGTCCCGCTCTGCGCGGGATGAGTCCACTCTGACTTCAGGAATAATTGAGCCGACTGACGTCGGCTGCTACAGGAATCCATCACTGCTGATTCGCCGCGGTGCGGATGATTCGTCCGGTTCGGCGCTTCTTTTTTATTTTTTTATCACCCACGTAGATGATCTTCCAATCGTCCTTCATGCTCACCACCGTCCAGCCTTTGGCCAAGGCTTCGTCGAGAGCTTTGTCGAAACGGCCGTTGCCCGCCAGCGCACGGAGCGAATCGTTCACGGGTTTTGAATTGAGTCGCCGGCCAACTTCTGTTCCGCTGTCGCGCCAGACAGCCGGATGAAATTTAAACTGACCAAGCACGCGAAAAAGGCATTGGCCGAACGCGAAATTCCGATTGCATGGGTGGAACACACGCTGGCCAGCCCGGAATTGCGTTTGCCAGACCCGGATGATGCGACGGTGGAGCGTCGTTACCGGAAAATCCCCGAATTCGGCGGGCGCGTGTTGCGCGTGGCGGTCAACACGGCAGTTGAACCAAATCGGGTGGTGAGTGTATTCTTTGACCGTAAGATGAAAGGCAAGCTATGAGATTGCACGTGGACAAAGAAGCGGACGCGCTTTATCTGCGGCTCGACGATTCCAAGATCATCGAGTCGGAAGAGATTGCCCCGGGTGTGATTGTGGATTACGACCGGAAGAATGCCGTCGTGGGCGTGGAAGTGCTTTATCTCTCGAAACGCACGCGAAAGTCCAAAGTGCGAAAGTATCCTTCCTCCCGCACCAGTGCCGCGCTGGCATTGCATGACAAGCCCGCGAAGAAATACGGCTCTTAAGTTTTATGGTTTGCGGTCACGGCTTGTCTGAAGCCTGCGAGTTGGCATTTCGCTCGGTTCGGCGCTTCTATTTTATTTTTTATCACTCACGTAGATGATCTTCCAATCGTCCTTCATGCTCACAACCGTCCAGCCTTTGGCCAGGACTTCGTCGAGACCTTTGTCGAAGCGGCCGTTGGCCGACTTGCGGTCATAAGCCCACTCAAGTTCGGCATCGGTATGGTGAACAAAAAGACAAAAACGAGGGCCGCTGCCGGCGGCTTCCGTTGCGGCACCAGAACACGATAAACAGTCAACGGAGTAACGAATGCGATTTTTCTGATTGCTGCGTTGGAATTTTAGTTGGAGAATCGCGTTGCATTGCGTGAAGACATGAATCTTTCTTCCAGAGACACGACCATGAACGAAATCAAATTCAGCAAGAATTTTGCGGATCACTCGGTTCAATCGGGCGCCAACGCCGGGTTTCAATTCGAGTTTTATTGCGAGCGCTGCAGTGATGCGTGGCGCGCGGAGTTTGTTCCGTATCGCGGCGGACAGGCTTCGAGCTGGCTTGACAAGGCGGCGGGGATGTTCGGCGGCGTGCTGGGCAACGTCGGCTCGGCTACCGACAGCCTCGCCCTGGCCGGCTACGGCAGGGCCCACGACGCGGCCTTTGCCGCTGCCATCGAACAGGCCAAGCGCCATTTCCATCGCTGCGCCCGGTGCATGAAATTTGCCTGCGACACTTGTTGGAACAACAGCAAGGGTCTCTGCCGCGATTGCGCGCCGGACGCCGAAGTGGAGATTGATGCCGCCCGCGCCGAAGGCGAAGTGCAAACCGCCCGTGAAGCGGCGCTGGCCGAAGGGCAACAACGCGGACAGAAGATAGATGTGAAGCGCGACCGGCAACTCGTCTGTCCGCAGTGCAGCGCGGAGACTCACGGCGCGAAATTCTGTCCCCAATGCGGCGTCAAACTCGCGGTCCTGTCCCAGTGCCCGAAATGCGCCGCCGAGGTTGCGCCGGGCGCCAAGTTCTGTCCCGAGTGTGGAGAAAAACTGAGTTGACCCGCCCGCGTCGGCGTAAATGGCCGGGCGGCGTCCCGCCAGAGCGCCGCATTCTTCTCTTTCATTTCATTTTTTATTACCCACGTAGATGATCTTCCAATCGTCCTTCATGCTCACCACCGTCCAGCCTTTGGCC
>DAIRTX010000050.1:0-27321 GCA_036803685.1 Verrucomicrobiota bacterium
AAACGAATGATTGTTTCCAAGGAAATTTGAGCCTCGTTACCTCGGCTGCTACGAATGAAGACGTTTTTTGGCTTAAACAGTGACGACGGGCGAAATCCCGCGTGGGGAACAAACGCGGTTGAGCGCGTTGACGACCGAGACGACTTTCTCGCGCGGGCACTCGCCCATCAGGCAAATCTGAATCCAGTTTTTCCGGCGCAGATATCCGCTGTTGTAGCTCAGGAGATAACCGGCTTCCTGCATCGCCTCGCCGATTTTCAGCGAATTCATTTCCGGCGGCAACGCGATGGTAATGACCGCCGGTGAAGTTTGGGCGCCGTTGCCAATCAAATCAAAACCCATTTCAGCCAGGCGCAGGCGCAGCCCGGCGGACAGGCCGGCAACCTCGGCAAACCGTTTTTCCAAATTTGGCCGGCGGACGGCGGCGTGCAGCGCATGCAGCAAATTGGATGAGAAGGTGAACGGGATTCCCTGTTGCTGCGCGCAAAAACCGAGGTCGAGATAACGCGGCAATTTGTCCGGCGCGGGCGTGACTTCGTGATTGTAAAAAACCATCGCCAGTCCCGGATACGCGCGCAGTCCTTTGCCGCTGGAACACGACGCGAAGAACACGCCGGTCAAATCCACCGGCATCGTGCCGATGGTGCTGATGCAATCCAGGCACAGCTTCGTCCCCTGCCCGGCGCATAGGGTCTTGAGCGCCGCCAGATCGTTGAGCACGCCGGTGGAGGTTTCGCAGTGTACGCACCAGAGCCAAGCGGGGGGCGTAGCAGCCGACGTGAGTCGGCTCTGACTTTTTGACGGAGAATAATGAGCGGACTTATCCCGCTTTGCGGGACTGCTACGAGGCTCATCTAATTTTCGCTTCACTGCGGCCAAATCCAGCGGTTTACCCCACGGAAATTCCACCGCTTCAAATTTCAAATTGAACCGCCGGGCCTGATCCACCAGCCGGCTGCCAAATTCGCCGTTGCTTAAAACCAGACCGGGCTGGTCGAGCAGCGACAATTGTCCGGCGACCACATCGTTGGCCAAAGTGCCCGAACCCATGAATAGTTCAACATTTCCGGCGCGGACGAGTTCGCAGAGAATTTGTTTTGCGGCTTGAAAATCCTTTTTGAAACCTTCGCTGCGGTGTGATTCCGGCGCCTGCTCGAACGCGCGCCGCACTTCGCGCCGCACCGTCACCGGGCCGGGCAGAAAATTCACCGCGCTGGGATGAAACGAACGCGCGGGCGACGAGCGCAGAAATTCGCGCGCCGTGACCTCGAACGTTTCCAGCGTCACGTACATCGGCTGAAACTGCGCGTCGCCGCTGCCGACGAGCGGGCCGAAGGGCACGAAGCCGAGGTGCTGATACAATCTTTGCTGCCGTGTGGTGCCGGAAATGATGGCGAGGTCGTAGCCCTTTTCGACGCCGTGCTGCCACAGCAACGCGAGAATGCCTTGCAACACCTGCCCGCCGCGCGTCCCGCGGAATTTTTTCTCGATGGCGAGCAGCCGGATTTCACAGATGGTCCGCCCCCGCGGCAAATGCGAATCGAGATCCGGCACTTTTTGATCGAGCGAGAACGGCCGGTTGCCGCGCACGGCGAGCATCCCGACGAGTTTCTGGTTGCTGAGACAAATCAAATAGGTGTTTTCGGCGTGGAATTTGTCCACGAGCCGCTGGCTGGGCGACGCCTGATGTTGCGGGATTTCCTCGACGAAGGTCTTGTAAATGAGCCGGTGAATCTGCTCGAATTCCCAGTCTTCCGTCGCAACCTTGAATACCAGTGGTTCTTGCGGGTTCATAATTTTGTGTGTTCGGGCTTGGATGCGACCCCGCGCCGCGCCAGCAGCGCTGCTATTTCTTCCGCTAAATTCCGCCGGTGTGCAAACAAAATCATCGCCGACAAAACGGCCGCCAGCGTCGCCGTCAAGCCATCACGATTGAACCACAGGCTGGCCAGCGGCAGACAGGCGAACGCAAACATTGCGGGGAAAACAGTTTTCCGCATCACGACAAAACCGGCGAGAAACAGCACGGCGAATGTCAGTGCCATCCGATAATCAAACACCAGCAACGCGCCGAGTGACGCGGCCACGCCTTTGCCACCGCGAAAGCGCAATTGCGCCGGCCAAATTTGTCCGGCGACAACGGCCAGCATGGCCACCGCGGCAAGGTGATGGTTATTCGTCCACTCCCGCGTGCCCCAAACTGCCAGCGCGCCTTTGCCCAAATCGCCAAGCACAGTCAGTACAAAACCGGGTTTGCCCAATACACGACCGACGTTGCGTGCGCCGGTGCTGCCGCTTCCGATTTCACGAATGTCCTTGCCCGTGCGCGCGCGGACGAGGTAATAGCCAATGGCGAAACAACCGAGGAGATAAGCCCCGAGCACGGAGCCGGTCGCTTGAAACCAGTTTGCAGACTGCAAATGTTCGATCCACGCCATGCGGCAGTCACTTTCTGATGATTCGCCCCAAGTTTAACCCGAACCGGGTCGCGGTGCGAATCAAATATTTTGTCCGATCTTTGATTTTTTCGATGCGCCGTAATTTTCAAAGCTTGACTACAGCATAGAAAACCGGCTGTTGCCCGAACGCAAAAGCCCGGCATTACGCGTGGCGCATCCGCGCACTGCCCCGACCGCCATGAGATTGGGGCGCGGGCGTTTACGCCGCTTCATCGTCCTTCACCTGTCGAATCGGCGTTCGTCAAGGGTATTCGTGCGTTGAAGCGGCCCCGCTGTGCGGGGCCGCGCTCCGGGGGCAGTGTCAACTCGATTACGCGCCGCTGCGTCGCTTTGTCTCGACAACCGATGAAAATTGCGGCAAATTTTTCCGGCCAGGGCCCATGGAATGTGGACTTACGAACCCCGCCAGGGCCGGAAGGCAGCAACGGTAGTTTGCTCCGTATCTGCCGTGGTCACCCTGGCATCTTTCAAATGATGAAGGCCGAATGAAGAATGCAGAAACAAAACCAGTCCGCCGGGTGCAAAACGTCCTCGCTTCTTCATTCTTTATTCTTCATTCTTCATTTGCTCTCGTATGGCCTATCAAGTAATCGCCAGAAAATACCGTCCGCAACGGTTTGCCGATGTCGTCGGCCAGGACCACGTCACGCAGACGCTCGCCAACGCCATCGAGCAAAAGCGCATCGCGCACGCCTACCTGTTTTGCGGCCCGCGGGGCACGGGCAAGACGACCATCGCCCGCATCTTCGCCAAATGTCTGAATGGCACCGGCGGTCCGAAAGTCAATTTCGACGACCAGGATTCGCGCTGCATTGAAATTGCCGAAGGCCGCTCGCTCGATGTTCTGGAAATTGACGGCGCGAGCAACAACGGCGTCGAACAGGTCCGCGAACTGCGCGAGACCTGCAAATACGCGCCCGCCAATTCGCCGTTCAAAATCTACATCATTGACGAAGTCCACATGCTTTCGACGGCGGCGTTCAACGCGCTGCTCAAGACGCTCGAAGAGCCGCCGGCGCACGTGAAATTCATGTTCGCCACGACCGACCCGGAGAAGGTTCTGCCGACGATTCTCTCGCGTTGCCAGCGTTTTGACCTGCGCCGGATCCCGGCCGCGCTCATCACCAAACACCTCGCGCACATCGCGAAACTGGAAAAGGTGAAAATTGACGAAGCGGCGCTCCACGCCATCGCCCGCGGCGCAGACGGCGCCATGCGCGACGCTGAATCCACGCTCGACCAGCTCATCAGCTTTTGCGGCGACAAAATCGAGGAAGCCGATGTGCTCTCCATGTTCGGCCTCGCCGCCCAAAGCCAGATTCTCGGTTTGAGCCAAGCCGTTCTCGCCGGCGAAATTCAAACCGCGTTGAGCCGGTTGAACGAACTGGCGCAAAACGGCAAGGATCTCGGACGATTGCTTTCCGATTTGCTGAATCATTTCCGCAACCTGCTCATTTTCCAGGTTTCGCGCGGCGACTTGAATTTGCTTGAAGTCTCCGAAGCCGAAGTCGCGGCGCTGAAAGAACAGTCCGGGCTGGCCAATACCGAATCGCTCACACGAATTCTCGAAGTCCTGACCGATTCCGAATTTCGGCTGCGCGACACCGCGTCCAAGAAAATTCTGCTCGAAGTCGCCATGCTTAAAGCCATCGAAGCCCGCAACGCCATCAGCCTCGATTCGGTTTTGAAGCAGCTCAACCAATTGCGCGGCCCGGGCGGCGCCGGCGTCCCCGCCGCGCCGAAGCACAGCGAAGGCGGACCGCCCGCCCCAACCACCGTAGCTGTCCCGCAAAGCGGGATGAGTTCGCGGCCAACTTCCAATCCGGCATCGGAAATCACGGGAGGTGCGGCTCAAAAAAATCCGTCTGCAGCCAAATCCGTCGCGCTGGCCGAAGCGCCGCCGGGGTCCGCTGACCTGGCCGGGTTGTGGGCAAAGCTGGTTGAAGCTGTTGGCCGCGTCAGTCCGTTCACCCGCAGCTATCTCGTGGATGCACAGCCGGTTTTGTTTGAGAAAAACATTTTTACGATTGGTTTTGATCCCGAATTTGAAGATCACCTTGGTCTCGTGGACAACGCGCGCAACCACACGCTGCTCCAAACCAAACTCGCGGAGCTTGGCCATGCAAACGCGCAAATTAAATTCGTCAAAATCGAAGCGTCTGCCGCCCGTGTGCCGCAACCGGCCAAGGTCGCGTCCCCCGCCCTCGCCGCGCCGAAGCGAACCGAAGGCGGGGCCCCTGCGTCTTCAACGCCCGTTGCAAAAGAAAAGCCGGTGTCAGTTTCATTCAACAAAAACGATTTCAAAAACGATCCACTGATTCAAAAAGCTTTGGAAATTTTCAAAGGCCAGATTGTTGAAGTCCGTGCGTAATTTTTCTCTCAACTCTCAACCCTCAACTCTCAACTACCTAAAATGTCCAGCATCGGCAAACTCATGAAACAAGCTGCGCGAATGCAGCAGCAAATGGAACAGGTGCAGGCGCAACTCGCTGCGCGCACCGTCGAGGCCACCAGCGGCGGCGGCGCGGTCAAGGTCACCGCCAAGTGCGACGGCACCATTGCCTCGGTGAAAATTGATCCGCAGGCGCTCAACCCGTCTGACGCACAGTTGCTCGAAGACATGATTGTGACCGCCGCGAACCAGGCACTCGGCCAGGCCAAGCAAATTTCCAACGCCGAAATGGGCAAAATCACGGCGGGATTGAACCTGCCGGGGCTGACGTAGATTTTTTAATCGTCCTCGTCCTCGTCCTCGTCCTCGATTTTTCGATTACGATTACGAGGACGAGGACGAAAGGGACGATGAATCCAATTCCAGAACCCGTTGTTTCGCTCATCGCGGCGCTGAACAAGTTGCCCGGCATCGGGCCGCGTTCCGCCGAACGCATCGCACTACACCTCGTCCAGACGGATTCGGTGGTGGTGAAACAGTTGGCCGGGGTGATGCTCCACGCCCGGGAGAAAATCCAATTCTGCACGACCTGCGGCGCTTTGACCGAGAAATCCCCCTGCCCTATCTGTGCCGACGCACGACGCGATGCGTCGCTCGTGTGTGTCGTCGAGCGCGCGGTGGACATTTTGAGCGTCGAAAGATCCGGCACGTATCGCGGCAAATTTCATGTGCTCGGCGGAAATATTTCCCCGCTCGACGGCGTTGAGCCGGAGGATCTGCGCATCACCGAATTGGAAAAACGCCTAACGTGCGAGCCGGTCAAGGAAATCGTCATCGCCCTGAGCACGGACGTGGAAGGCGACGCGACGAGTTTTTATCTGGCGAAACGGCTGGCGCGCAAAGGTCTCAAAATATCGCGCATCGCCTATGGTTTGCCCGCCGGCAGCGGACTGGAATTTGCCGACGAACTGACGTTGAGCCGCGCATTGGAAGGCCGCAGGGAGATGTTGTGATACTTTCGTCGAACAAACCCCTCACCCTGACCCTCTCCCACTGGGAGAGGGAACAGCAAAGTTTGTCGTGCGAAACTTTCAACCGTGCCCGATTCGCCAACCGACTGACAATGATTCTCCCTCTCCCCGGGGGAGAGGGCCGGGGTGAGGGGGAAGGAATCGCTCTGAAAGAAACATGAGCCAACCTTCAATCGTCGTTTTTGATCTCGGCAAGGTCCTGGTGGATTTCGATTACAGCATCGCCATCCCTCGAATCGCCGCGCACGGCACCCTGCCGCCTGCGGAACTCAAGAAATTCTTTTTTCAATCAAATTTGCTCATTGACTACGAATCCGGCCGGCTGACACGGCTTGAATTTTTCGAGCAGGCACGGCAGGCCACCGGCTTTCGCGGCACGATGGAGGAATTCGGCGGATTTTTCGCGGATATTTTCATGGCCATTCCGCCGATGATTGAACTTCACGCCGGACTGCGCCGCCGCGGTGTCCCGACCTATATTTTCTCGAACACCAACGACCTCGCCATCGAACATGTCCGGCGGAGCTTTCCGTTCTTCCGGAATTTTGACGGCTACATTTTTTCCTACGAGGTCAAGGCCATGAAGCCCGACGCCAAAATGTACGAAGCGCTGGAGAAACTCACCGGACGGCGCGGCGCGGACATTGTTTATCTGGACGACCGGCCGGAAAACGTGGCCGGAGGCGCGGAACGCGGCTGGCGGGTGATTTTACACGAGACACTGGAGAAATCCTGCGCGGCAATGGAAGAAATGGGCTTGCTTGTAAAAACGTAGCAGCCGACGTAAGGAGGCTCTGATCAAACTCGGATTTCAAACTTTGGAATTATACCAATTCCCAGAGACAATCGGTGCGATGGGCAGGGCGGCGCTGCCTGCTCGCGATCTATCGGAGCTGCGCCGCCGGGTATGATGGCCGCGCAGCAGCGCGGCCCTACCGTCTGAAATAGGTGCCGATTATTATCGGGAAATGGTATTAGAGCCTCGTCACCTCGGCTGCTACGAACTAGAATTTAACGCGGCTTGACCGGTTTGAGGCCGACTTCGTGGGCAATGTCGTCGAATTCCTCATGGCTGACTTCTTCGAGTTGTTTGCCGCGTGCCTTGAGCTTTTCGTTGATCTTGACGGCCTTCTCGGTCATCTGCTCGTGCGTATCCTCCGTGCCGCCGACCAGTGCAAAGTTCGGCCCGGTGGTAAGCCGCTTGTGACCGTCGGAATCCAGTCCGACGCCCAGCATCATTGCTTTGCGTTTTTTCTTTTGAGGCGCGTTCGCCATGAATTCAAACTAAGTGCAGCCACAGTCGCGGTCAAGCGCGCGGCGGTTGAGTTTCGCAAAATTTTAACCTGAAAACCAAGATTGAGAGCCGGATACTGGCGGGAAGCGCGTGGGTGGTTCGTCACGGCGATTTGTAGTCGCGGACGTCCGTCCGTGCTGATCAGGAGAAGTTTGCGCCGACTGACGTCGGCGGCTACTGCATTTTCGTCTTTAATCATTCGCGCCGCGAATCGGCACGGTCAGCGGCTGGCCATTGTCCGATGGGCCGAGTTTCAACAGAAACGGCACGGCGATTTTGGCCCATTCCTCCGGGGTCGGATACGATAACGCCGAACCGCCAAAACAACTGCGCAGCATGTCGGTGTTGATGATGCCGGGATTGAGCGGCACGGCGGCCATGCCCGAGGGCAATTCCTGCGCCAGAGCCTGCGTGAGCCCTTCAATTGCCCACTTCGTCGCGCAATAGGGCGCAACTTCCGCGTCCGTCGAGCGTCCCCAGCCGGAACTGAAATTTACGATGACGCCGGCGCGGCGCGCGACCATCGCGGGAACAAAATGGCGGATGATGTTCGCCACGCCTTTGATGTTCACGTCAATGACGCGCGAAAATTCGTTCGCACCGATTTCCCAAAGTTTCGCGTTGCGGTTGATGAGTCCGGCGTTGTTCAACAACAAATCCGGCGCGCCGTGAGATTTCAAAATGCGTTTCGCCCACGCGGCGACTTGCTCGTCGGAAGAAACGTCAACGGCGGCAAAGCTGTTTGGCGGCTGAAATTGTTTTTGCAATTGCGCGATTTCTTTTTCCGAACGTCCGCAGCCGACGACGGTGTGGCCGAGGCGGATGAATTCCCCGGTCATCGCGCGCCCAAGCCCGCGCGTGACGCCGGTGATTAAAATTGTTTTCACAAATTCATCTTTCGGAGGGGAGCTCCGCGAGTCCCTGATTTTTTGAAATGGGACTCGTGTAACTCGTCCCTCCGATTTTTGATCAAGCTCTCGGATTGAACTTCGATTCGCGCTTGAGTTGCTCCCACAATTTTTTCTCGGCGTCGGAAATTTTTGCCGGAACGACGATTTTTGTGACGACGAGCAAATCGCCGGACGGCGGCAATCCGCGTCCGCGCACGCGAAGTTTCTGCCCACTCTGGGTTCCGGCGGGAATTTTGATGTTCACGCGGCCGGTGAGCGTCGGCACGGAAATTTCCGCGCCGAGCGCGGCTTCCCATGGCGCGAGTTCGGCTTCGTGAATCAAATTGTGGTCCTCGACCTCGAAGTCGGGATGTTTCGCGAGGCGGACGCGAAGATATAAATCGCCCGCCGCGCCGCCGCCCGAACCGTGCTCGCCCCGTCCGGCAATCCGCAATCGCTGGCCCTCGGTGACGCCCGCGGGAATTTTGACCTGATGGGTTTCGGTGCGCGAACCGTGCCGCACGCTGACGGAACGGATCGAGCCGCGCGCAGCTTCTTCGAGCGTGACCATGATGTCGCCTTCCACGTCGCGTCCGCGTTCGGCGAATTCCTCTTCGGAAAAATTTGCGGAACGACCAAAGCCACCCGCGCCGCCGCGCATCCGCGATCCAAACAATTGCTCGAAGAAATCGCTGAAGCCCGTGCCGCCGAAATGGGTCTCAAATTCTTCACCACCGGCGTCGCGCCCGCGAAAAGTCTGGCCGCCGGAGAAATGTTCCCAGCCGGACGGCGGGCGAAAGTCCGCGCCGGACTTCCAGTTTGCGCCCAGTTCGTCGTATTTTTTGCGCTTGGCCGGGTCACTCAAGACTTCGTAGGCCTCGTTGATTTCCTTGAATTTTTCCTCGGCCTTCTTTTTGTCCTTGGCGACGTCGGGATGATATTGCCGCGCGAGTTTGCGGAAGGATTTTTTCAACTCATCGGCGCTCGCCGTGCGCGGCACGCCGAGGGTTTTGTAGTAATCTTTGTATTGAACGGGCATAGAACCAGGTCACGAGAGGATGTGCCCAAGTGGCAGGTTTGTCAAAATTTCCATTGCGAACCATTTTGAATTCCGAATCCGGAATCCGGAAACCGGAAAGAAATCTGAATACCGAAGAGATTTTCTCAAAAGTGTAGCAGCCGACGTAAGGAGGCTCTGATTTTCTTGAAGATGGAGCCTCGTTACCTCGGCTGCTACGGAGTTTTAAAATTGCAGCCTTCGACCCCGTCAAAATCCGGGCTATTTTCCCTGTTTCGTGTTGTCCACGCTAAGATAGTGCGTGCCGGCAAGATCGCCGGTACGACGCCAGAATTTGAGGAGAATTTGGTCACCCTTGGCCTGCCGGCAAAGTTTGACCGCGTCGTCAGCGTTGTTCACCGGCTGACGGTTGACTTCTACAATCATATCGCCGTGCTGCAAACCAGACTCGGCGGAATTTGAGTCCCGGTCAACGTCCGTAACCAACGCGCCTCGAATATCATCCGGGACTTTAAGCTGCTGGCGTATGCTCTGGTTCAAATCCTGTACCGTCACACCGTCAAGCGCGTCGGCCGTCGAACTGCCGGAATCGGAATTGTTCCGGTCATTTTGACTTTGCAACATTTTAACCGGCAATTCAGCCAGGGTAACAGTGATGGTTTTGGTGTGTCCGTTGGAAAGCAATTTCACCGTCGCCGAACTTCCGGGCGAACATTCAGAGACTGCCAACATCAGGCTGTTCGCATCAGAAATGCCCTTGTCGTTGAATGCGATGATCACGTCGCCGGGTTTAATATCGGCTTTTTCCGCGGGCGTATTCGTGAGAACGTCGCCAACGAGCGCGCCGTTTTGGTCGGGCAAATGGAATTGTTTCGCGAGGCCGGCATCAATGTTTTGGGGCAGGATGCCAAGATATCCGCGCGTGACTTTGCCACCATTGATGAGGCGCTCCATAATGTGGCGCGCCAGGTTAACCGGCACGGCAAAACCGATGCCCTGATTGCCACCGTTATCATTTGGAATAATGGCGGTGTTGATGCCGACGAGCCGGCCTTCGGCGTCCACCAGTGCGCCGCCGGAATTGCCGGGATTGATGGCTGCGTCCGTTTGAATGAAATTTTGGTATTGGTTGAATCCGGGGAGGCCGCTGCGACCGAGCGCGCTGACAATACCCATGGTCACGGTCTGGCGTAAGCCGTAAGGATTACCGATGGCGAGAACAATATCACCGACTTCGAGCTGATCGCTGTCAGCGAGCGCGATGGCAGGCAAATCTTTCGCGTCAATTTTCAAAATCGCCACGTCCGTCGGTTGATCGGTCCCGATGACTTTGGCGGCATATACCTTTTTATTTTCCCCGATGGAGACTTTGATTTTGTCCGCACCGTCCACAACGTGATTGGCCGTCAAAATATAGCCGTCAGGAGAAATGATTACTCCGGAGCCAAGACTTCGTTCCCGGCGCGTGCGTTCACGGTCGTCGTTCGGGAACTGGTCGCCGAAAAATTGCCGGAACAGCGGATCGTTGAGAAGCGGATTGCGCATCAGCCGTTCATGCACGATGTGCGTGGAGTAAATGTTCACAACGCTCGGCGCGGCCTTTTTGACGACGGGGGCGAAGCTGGCGCCAAGCCTGGCATCGCGGTTGACGGGCGTGGTCTCAACCTTGATTGCCGGCTCGGCCCCCTTACCCCACGAGGTGAGGTGAAAGACGGCGACCACGACCAGCGCGCCCGTAATTGCCGACAAAAATCCGACCAATGACCTTGAAAACCGCTTCATAGCCTTGGGGAAATGGACACCGCTCCGGCTTGAATGTTCAAAACGCCCGCAGCTATTTGGATGGCTGTGGTTGCGACTGCTGGAGTTTTGCCGCGTCTTCGGGTTTGATGACTTCGATCTTCGCGCCTTTTTTCATTTCTTCAAGCGAAGGCACTTTGATGATGTCGCTGGTGAGCGGCGTATTGGTGGGAACTGCCGGTGCGGGCGGCGACTGATGTTCGGTGGAAATCAGTTCAACTTCAAAAATCAAAACGGTATTCGGCGGGATGTTGGGGCGTCCCCGTTCGCCGTAAGCGAGTTCCGACGGCACAAACAACTGCCACTTGGAACCGACCTTCATTTGCATGAGCGCTTCCGTCCAACCGGGAATGACACTGCCGACAGTAAATTGCGCGGGAAGACCGGTCTTGGCGGAACTGTCAAATTCCTTGCCGTCAATGAATGTGCCGCGGTAGTTCACAGTTACAGCGTCGTTCATCATGGGTGTGGCGCCGCTGCCATTGGTGATAATTTTGTATTGCAGGCCGTCGGGCAGGGTGACGACGCCGGGCTTGGTTTTGTTTCCGGCCAGAAACGCCTCGCCGTCCGCCTTGTTTTTTGCTGCAGCCTCTTCGCGCATTTTTTGCTGTTTGGCGGCAAGAGTTTTTTGATATTCGGCCAGCGTGTCGCGCATTTCCTGCGGCGTTAACAGCGTTGTCCCGCCGGATTGCATATCCTTCAAACCGCGAACCAGCAGGTCGGTATCCACCTCAACCCCCTGCGCCTGGAAATTATGGCCAATCGTCATGCCAATGGCATAACTAATGCGCGCCTTTTCGCCACTAAACACATTCGTGCCGGCTGGCGTTTTATCGATGGGAGTTTGGGCGGTTGTTCCAACGGGTTTTCCAACTGGTTTTGAGTTGGAGGCGCAGCCGGCAAGACAGCCGACGCCCAGGTAAAAAGTCACGGCCAATGTAATGGTCTTCATAGTTTTGATTGTCGAGCGGACATTATCGGGAATTAAATTTAAATTGCAATTCTGTTTTTCACGCAAACAACGGCACACTCAAAATGATTCCCTTGCTGAACGAATCCGCTTACACTTGGTCGAAGTTGTGCCAATTCCAATGAATCACTCAAAAATAAAAGCCCTTGCCTCCATCGCGTCCGCTGCGCTGGCCGGGTTTATCATCATCGCCGGCTGCGCCGCTCCCAAAACGGTTCCACCGCAACCGGCAACCCAAACCCACGTTTCCCCGGCGCTGGTGACGCAAATCCACACCACCCTGGCTCCGGGGCCGAACGACCCGCGCATCGCCTATGTCACGGCGCGGTTGCTGGAGGAATTTCACTACTCGCAACAACTGCTCAACACGGACATTTCAGAGAAGTGTTTCGACGGTTATTTGGAAACCCTCGATCCGAGGCGTGAAAATTTTCTGCAATCCGATATTGCCGAATTCACGCACTACCGGACGAATCTTGACACACTCACCGTCGGCACCAACACCGCCAACCTCACGCCCGCGTTTGAAATTTTCCGGCGATACCTTGAACGCTTCCAACAGCACGTTGACTGCGTGAACGAACTTTTGAAGGAGGACCGATTCAAATTTAACACCGACGAACACATTCTTCTCGACCGGCGCCACGCACCCTATCCCAAAGACCTCGGCGAGGCAAAACAACTTTGGTCGCAGCGATTGCGTTACGAGTATTTGCAGGAAAAACTCAGCCGTGAAGTTTCTCCGCCCGCAACCAACTCTGTAGACAGACCTCCAGACATTTCACCAAAGCCGACAAACGAGGCTGTGGTTTTAACCCCAAAACCCGCTCCCACCAGCATTGCCGACACGCTCGCGCGGCATTACCGCTGGAATTTGCGCATGACGACCAATTTGGACAGCACGGACATTTTGCAGGCGTATCTCAACGCCCTGGCGCATGCCTACGACCCCCATTCGGATTACTTCAACCTCGAGCACGCGCAGGATTTTTCCATCGGCATGAGTCTCTCGCTTTTCGGCATCGGCGCGCAACTCCGCGAGGACGATGGTTATTGCAAGATTGATCAACTTGTTCACGGCGGTCCGGCGGAAAAATGCAAACAACTCAAGGAAAGCGACTACATTGTCGCTGTCGCGCAGGGCAATCAACCGCCCGTGAATGTCGTGGACATGGAACTCGGCAAAGTTGTCCAACTCATTCGCGGCCCAAAAGGAACCGAAGTGCGGCTGACCATCAGTCCGGTGGAAGACCGGGCCGCCCGCCGCGTTGTGACTTTGATCCGCGATGAAATCAAACTTGAAGACCAGGAAGCCAAGGCCCAACTCATCGAATTGCCGGAGGGTCACGGCGGCACGACGCGGCTGGGCATCATTGATTTGCCGTCGTTTTACGCAACGATTGATTTGCCCGGAAACACCGAGCATTCAACGGCCAAAAGCACCACCACCGATGTCACGCGCCTGATTAAAAAACTCAAATCGGAAAAGGTCGCCGGCATCATCCTGGATTTGCGCGGCAACCCCGGCGGCTCGCTCGAAGAAGCCATCAGGCTCACCGGCCTTTTCATCAAAGACGGCCCGGTTGTGCTCGCCCGTTCGCCTGACGGCTCGGTGAATGTGGACAGCGATAACGATTCCTCCGTGCTTTACGACGGTCCGCTCATCGTGCTCGTCAACCGTCTCAGCGCGTCCGCGTCGGAAATTGCCGCCGCCGCGCTGCAGGATTACGGCCGCGCGCCCGTGGTCGGCGACATTTCCACCTTTGGCAAAGGCACGGTTCAGAATTTGAATCCGTTGCGCCCATTCGTCTGGCCGGCGACTGCATCCGCGACCAATGATCCCGGCACGGTCAAAATTACCATCCGCAAATTTTATCGCGTCAGCGGCGCCTCGACGCAGTTAAAGGGCGTGCTGCCGGATCTCGTGCTGCCGGACGTGTTGAATTATTCGACTCAGTTTGGTGAATCCTCACTCGAAAATCCGCTGCCGTGGGACACCATTCCGAGTGTGAATTACGCCAAATTGAATCTGGTGCAACCGTATCTCGACGAATTACGCCGGCGGTCAAGCGACCGCGTCGCCACGAATCAGGATTTCATTTATACCCGCCAGGACATTGGCCAATTCCAAAAGTTGCAGGCCGACAAAACCGCCTCGCTCAACGAACGCAAACGTTTGAAAGAACGGCAGGAAGCCGATGCCCGCCAGAAAGCACGCGATCAGGAACGCGCCGCGCGCAAAGCGTCGGATGGGAAAATTTATGAATTGACCGTCAGGAAAGCCAATGAACCAGGTCTTCCGCCGCCGATCGGGGAAACCAACGCCGTGACCGCAGACAGCTTGACCGCAGGCACAAATTCGACGCAAACCGCATCCACAAAAATTGCCGCCGCGCCGAAGCCGCCTGCCGTTGATCCCATGTTGGGGGAAACGGAACGGATTCTCGAAGACTACATTTCACTTTTGTCGTCGAATCAGATGTTGATTGCCAATTAGCGGAGGTTTATGAAAACGGCCGTTGCGTTTTTCTGTTTGTGGTTCGTGGTGAACGATGTCCGGGCCGATCCTTATTCGGCGGCCATCCGGCAGGCCAGAAACGTCGCCACCAATGCCAGCAACACCCGGCGGGAGAATCCGCCTCCTTCCACTTCGCCACCCGCCGTGCCGCCGCCGCAAAACAATCCTCCATCGGACCCGGTGCTCGAAACCACCCGGCAAAACATCGCCGGTCTCCGGGTCGATTTTGACGCCCTGGGTGACCGGACCGACACCAATTCGGTCGCCGCGCAAAAGCCGTCGTTGATAAGTAATCTGACGGCAGCGGCCTCGGGCACGAAACCGGCACCGGCCTCCGTTTCCAGACTGACCGACGATCTGGTGACGGCGCTGGCCGGAAACGAAAAGCTGCGCGCGCACCATCAGAAACTGGCGCAGGATATCCACGCCATTTTCAACAGTTCGCATCTTTCGCCGGCGCAACAGCAGATGATTTTCGACGACGTCCAGAAAATCCTGCAAAACGGCGGGGTCTCGTCGGACAACGTCACCCATGTGGTCAACGACATCAAAACCATTGCCACTGAAACCAAATGAGCGCGTTCGCCGGATCAAATGTCCGGTCTGCAAAAAATCCGGCGACTGGTTTGCCGGAGCGTACGGCCCGTTTGTTCGAGTCGTTGCCGGTTGATTGACCTTGGCAGATGGCTCGGCGACGGGCATGTGATTTTCGAGCCGTTGCATCCGGAGCATTTTGAGAAATATGCCGGCCTCCGCCGGGCGGACATTTGGATTTGCCCGAAAAGGAATGAATTTTGCAAATGGGAAAATGAAACAAACAATTTGTTTTTTACTGGCCGCTGGTGCGCTGAATTTATCCGCGCTCGCGCAACCCACCAACACCATGGACCCAAACAAAACTGAATCCGCCACGTTTGGCGGCGGCTGCTTCTGGTGCATGGAAGCCGTTTTCGAGCGGCTGCCCGGCGTCAAATCCGTCACCAGCGGCTTTGCCGGCGGCCACACCACGAATCCGACTTACGAGCAGGTTTGCACTGGCGATACCGGCCATGCCGAAGTCACGCAAATTGAATTTAATCCGGCAAAAATTTCCTACGAAAAGCTGCTCGAAGTTTTCTGGCAGGCGCATGACCCGACCACGTTGAATCGCCAGGGTGCGGATGAAGGCACACAATACCGCTCCATCATCCTTTGCCACGGCGAAGCGCAAAAACTGGCGGCGGAAAAATCAAAGGCCGGGGCGCAGAAAAATTTCAAACATCCCATCGTCACCGAAATCGTGCCGTTCACGAAATTTTACCAGGCCGGGGATTATCATCAGGAATACTACGACAACAATTCCAGTGCGCCTTACTGCCGGATTGTCATCGCGCCCAAGCTGGAGAAGTTGGAGAAGGAAAAGGTGATTCAAGAAACGCCGCAAACAGGCAAATAAAAACGGCGACCCGTTGCCGGATCGCCGTTTTGAATTGTTCAACCGGGATTATATTCCCTTTTTAATCATCAGCTTGACGAGGCTGCCGACGCGGCAACTGTAACCCCATTCGTTGTCGTACCAGCTCACGAGCTTGAAGAACCTCTTGTTCAGTTCCATGCCCGCGCCTTGATCGAAGATCGAGGACAGTTCGCAATGGATGAAATCCGAGCTGACCACTTCGTCTTCGGTGTAGCCGAGGATGCCCTTGAGATAGGTCTCGCTGGCCTTCTTCATCGCGGCGGAAATTTCCGCGTAACTCGTTTCCTTCACCGTTCTCACCGTGAGGTCCACGACAGAAACCGTCGGGGTCGGCACGCGGATTGCCATGCCGGTGAGCTTGCCCTTCACTTCGGGGCAAACGAGCGCCACGGCCTTTGCGGCGCCGGTGGTTGAAGGAATCAAATTGAGGGCCGCGCTGCGACCACCCTTCCAGTCTTTCTTGCTGGGACCGTCCACGGTCTTTTGCGTGGCGGTGTAGCTGTGGATCGTGGTCATCAGGCCTTCTTCGATGCCGAATCCTTCCTTGAGCAGCACGTGAACGACGGGCGCGAGGCAGTTCGTGGTGCAGGAGGCGTTGGAGACGATGTGATGCTGTTTGGGATCATATTTACCGTCGTTCACGCCCATGACGACCGTGAGACAATCGCCCTTGGCCGGGGCGGAAATGATGACTTTCTTCGCGCCGGCGGTGATGTGGCCTTGCGATTTCTCGACGGCGGTGAAAAGACCGGTGCATTCGATGACGAGGTCCACGCCCAACGCCTTCCACGGCAGTTCCGCCGGTGACTTGGCGCTGACGACCTTCATGTCCTTGCCATTGACGACGAGGATGTCCGGATCGGCGTCCTCGGCCTTTTTGCCGGCGGCCTTGGCCTTGGTCACGGCGTCCGGGGAAGTTTTGCTGTCCACCGTGCCCTGAAAGCGGCCTTGGATGGAATCGTATTTGAGCAGATACGCGAGGTTGTCCGCCGGAACGATATCGCCGACGGCGACCACCTCGATGTCCTTGCCCACCATGCCTTGTTCGATCAGCGCCCGGAATACCAGACGACCAATGCGGCCGAACCCGTTGATTGCGACTTTGACTGCCATATTTTTATTAATCCGTTTCTAAATGATAAAGTTTTGTAAAACCGAACCTACAGTTTATCGGCACCCCCCTCAGCGTCAATGAAGAATTCAGGAACGAAATTGCCAAACCCGCGCCATTTTTTGCCCGAAGTAACATCACTGATTCTGTGCCGCCAGAAATCTTTCCGCGTCAATCGCCGCCGCGCAACCCGCGCCCGCGGCCGTGATGGCCTGCCGATAAACATGATCCGCGCAGTCGCCCGCCACAAACACGCCCGGCACATTTGTCATCGTGCCTTTCTGGGGAACGATGTAGCTGTTGGCGTCCACTTCGATTTGCCCCTTGAAAATTTCCGTGTTCGGTCCGTGACCGATGGCGATGAACACGCCCGCGCAATTCAAAACCGATTCCGCGCCGGCCTTGAGATTTTTCAAGCGCACGCCGGTGACTTTGTCCTGTTTCACATCGAGAACTTCCGTCACCGCCGAATCCCAAATCGGTTTGATTTTCGGATTCGACAGCGTGCGTTCGGCCATGATTTTTGACGCGCGCAACGAATTACGGCGATGCACGAGATGCACGACTGAGCCAAAGCGCGTCAAATAAAGCGCCTCTTCGCACGCGGAATCGCCGCCGCCGACCACGACGAGCGGCTGGTTGCGAAAAACGGGCAATGCGCCGTCGCACGTTGCGCAATACGTCACACCTTTGGTCTCCAGCAAATCTTCGCCGGGCACGCCGAGATGTTTGTGGCTCGCGCCGGTGGCGATGATGACCGCCTGCGCCTCGACCTTTTCGCCGTCCACCGTGAGCGTGAAGGGACGTTTGGAGAAATCCACCGCCTCGACCGTGCCAAAGCTGGCGCGCGCGCCAAACCGTTCGGCTTGTTTTTGCATCCGCGTCATCAATTCGTAGCCGTCCACGCCTTCAGGAAAGCCGGGGAAGTTTTCCACGATGCTGGTGGTGGTGAGCAGGCCGCCGGGTTGGCCGCCGGTGAGGACAAGCGGCGACAGATTGGCGCGCGCGGTGTAAAGCGCCGCCGTCCAGCCCGCGCAGCCCGAACCGATGACGACAATTTTTTCCATAGTCGGGCGAAAGGTAGTGTGCGAATACAGCGGATGCAAGTTCGACGGCGCGATTTGCATTTGCCGTCCGCGCCATTTGCGGTTTTACTGGCGCGAATGAAGCGCTCCATTATCACCCATTGGGTCAAAATTGTTGCCGGTTCGTTTTGTTTGAGCGCGCAGCTCATTGGCCACGCGCAATCTGCGCCGACAAATTTGTGGACGCTCCGACTGCCGCTTTATAACGCCGATGCGTCTCCAGCCATTGCGTCTGACGGCACGATTTATCAGGGCACTTTTGAAGGCTATTTGCTGGCGGTTACGCCTCGGGGCAAGGTCAAATGGACTTTCCGGATCAATTCTGAAATAAAATCATCACCGGCGATTGCCGATGACGGGACGATTTACTTCGGCGCGCGCGACCGGAGATTTTACGCCGTCACGCCCCACGGCAAACTCAAATGGACTTTCCCGACCGGCGCGTGGATTGATTCTTCACCGGCGATTGCCGGGGACGGGACGATTTATTTCGGCTCGTGGGATGCAAATTTTTACGCGCTCAATCCCAACGGCTCAAAGAAATGGGTTTTTGCCACGAGCAACATCGTTGTTTCGTCACCGGCTATTGGGACGGACGGAACCATTTACTTCGGGTCATACGACAAAAAGTTTTACGCGTTGAAGCCGGACGGCAAGCTTTTATGGTCGTTCACAACAGGTGCACCAATCATCTCCTCACCTGCAATCAATTCGGACGGCACGGTTTATTTCACTTCGCTGGACGGCAATCTTTACGCGCTGCGGCCTGACGGCTCGGAACTGTGGCGCTTGCACACTGGCGGCGCAACCGAGTCCTCACCGGTGCTCGATGGCAGCGGCAACATTTATTTGTCGGTAAATCCATGGAACTTTTCCATCGGCCCCGACGGAAAAACAAGATGGCGATGGTGTTCAGCCGTTCCGGTTGACGCCTCACCCGCCGTGGCCGCAAACGGCGAGATTTATTTTTCCGCGCCGTGGCGAAGATTGTTCGCCTTTCAACCAAACGGCTCCGAACTGTGGCACGTTGACACGACCGCGAATCTCGTCGCTTCGCCGGTCATTGGCGACGACGGAACCGTTTATGTGTCCGATGGCCAGTTTTTGCGCGCCATCAATTCAACCAACGGGCTGGCGCCGCCGGCGAAGAGTTCATGGCCGATGTTCCGCGCCGATGCCCGCCATACCGGCCGGGTGCAAAACGTGAATTGAACGGCTTCCAGGGTTTACCGATTTCCGGCAACCATCGGGTGGAGCGCAATTCTTGAGAGCGCCGGCGCTCCCAGGCGTTACAGCCGCTCGCGACCGCCGAAGCCGGTGTCGAGGTCGTGCCAGAATTCAATGTCTTCCTCGTCCTGTTCCCAGCAAAGAAAAACCTCTTTGCCCCCCATGATGGCGGGAAAATCAATCAGGCCGCGCTCCAAATCCTTGACGAAAATCCGGCGGCGTTGAAATTCGGCAAGAACCTCCTGCATGTCCGCGAGCGCGCGAATCCAGTTGTTCACCGTTTCGCCGCCGATGTCGTTCCCCTGCTCCGTCAAACCGCTCAGTCGTTTGTCGAAGCGTTCCAATTCATGCCGCAGCCGGTTGAGTCGCTCCAGCCATTTGCGAATTTGCGGCAACAGCGCACGCGCTTCGTCGCGGGTGTAATGTTTGTCAAAACGATGTTCCATCGGGTGGGTCCTCCCGGCAGGGAGAAATAAATACCGCTCGCGGCGGCGCGGTGGGCAACCGCACGCGAACGGATGAATCAATGCGCGAGGCAGATTACTTCTGCCAGGTGCGCTTCTTGTGACGATTCAAGCGCAGCTTCTTGCGCCGTTTGTGCTTGTTGATTTTGGCCTTGCGGCGTTTTCTTAATGAACCCATAAGTCGCTAATGGAGTAATGGAGTTATGAAGTTATGCAACAAAAATCTTCAGTTTTCGACACCCCAACGCCCCCCCACTCCGACACTCCATCACTCCGTATTTTTAATACACCACCTTGTTCAAGGGATATTCAATGATTCCTTCCGCCCCGGCGGCCTTGAGTTGCGGAATCAATTCGCGCACCACATGCTCGTCAATGATCGTCTCCACGGCAATCCAGCCTTTCAGGCTCAGATTGGAAATGGTCGGGTTGCGCAACGCCGGCAAATTCTTGAGCAAGCTCTTGAGATTTTTCTTGGCAATGTTCATTTTCAAACCGACTTTCGATTCGGCATCCAGCGCGCCCTTCAGCAGCATCGAGAGCGTCTCGATTTTTTTCCGCTTCCAGGAATCCTTCCACGCGTCGTAATTGGCGATGAGCCGCGGCGTGGAACTGAGCAGTTCGTCCACGATGCGCAGTTTGTTCGCGCGCAACGACGATCCGGTCTCGGTGACTTCCACGATCGCGTCCACCAATTCGTGTGCCTTCACCTCGGTCGCACCCCAGGAAAATTCCACCTCGGCCTGCACGCCGTGCTTCTTCAGATACTTTTTCGTCAGATTGACGACCTCGGTGGCAATGCGTTTGCCCTGCAAATCCTTGACCGATTTCACCGGCGAATCCTCCGGCACGCACAACACCCAGCGGGCCGGGCGGCGCGAAACCTTGCTGAACAGGAACTCGCCCACTTCGTGGACCTTCGAGCCGTTCTCGATGATCCAGTCATAGCCGGTGATGCCACAATCGAGATAGCCGTGCTCAACGTAACGGCTGATTTCCTGCGCGCGAATCAGCCGGATTTCCATCTCGTCGTCATCCACGTAGGGGATGTAGGAACGGCTGCTGACCTGGATGTTAAAGCCGGCCTTGGCCATCTTTTCGATGGTGGCCTCCTGCAAACTGCCCTTCGGCAGACCGAATCTTAGTTTCTTGCTCATTGATTTTTTCCGGTAGGGCTGACCTGCTGGTCAGCCGGACGCGCGGCAGCGCATCCCTACCAATTTTGTTTTTGCAAATCCTGTTTCGCGCGTGGGCGCGAATACCGTTTCGACGATTCCTTCACGCGCGTGGCCGGGCTAATTTGCCAACTCCGGCGCGGAAACGCCACCTTCTTCTTTCCCGGCTTTTTTCATTCCGGTCAATGCGAGCGCAACCGGCCACTGCCACCGTTCGGTGTCCCGCCCCGCTTTGCGGGACGGGACACCAAACCGACTCAGATCGCTGGTTGGTGGTTGTGCCAAACTGCGTCCCCGTGGCACTACTTTGCGCTTTGAATGGTCCATTCTCCATCCACTTTCACCAACACGAAGGCATCCAGTCCCGACACCGCCCCGCCCGCATACCAGGTGCCGATGGCTTCGGCCACACCGTTCGTCGGGTCCATGGCTTCCACGCCAAGAATCATGGCCGGCTTGCCCGTGTCCTTGTCAACCGGCGTCTGGTTCGGATGAAGTTGCATCCGGTTGCTCGGCTTGATGGGCGGAACATGATTTGGAAATTTCCGAATCAGCGCCGCCACCCAGGCATCGCTGCCTTCGAGAAAAATCGCGGAGTATTCGCCTGGGTCCGAAAAATGTCTTTCCAGCAAATACCCATAAACCACCACCTCAATTTTGAAGTCGTCGCCAGCCTCGAATTTCCGGTTGGGGCCGGATTTCTCCGCCTGCTGGTGCGAGGCGCAGCCGGCCAGCAGGCCAAGGCAAACGGCGGCAATAATGGAAATGGTCTTCATTTTTACCACGGATGGACACGGATGCATTGGCGTGTAGCGCGGACATTCCTGTCTGCGAGTTCACGGGACATTCCTGTCCCGTGATTCTGAAACCGTCGGCGACTCTGTGCCCCGACGGACTGGCGACTGGAAAGTCGCCAATACCCGCAGGCTGGAAAGCCTGCGCTACATGCGTGTTTATCCGTGTCCATCTGTGATTAAATCAGCTTCTTCCCCAACACCCGTCGTCCCACCACCGAAATTTCCTCGCGTGCAATGGCCGCGATACATTTCGGATAAAACTCATGTTCTGCCGCATGAATCCGGTGATGCAGCATCTCCGGCGTGTCATTGTCTAAAACCGGAACCGCTTGCTGCCCGATGATCGCGCCGGAATCCACGCCCGCATCCACAAAATGCACCGTGCAACCCGTCAGCTTCACGCCGTGATCCAGCGCCTGTTTCCAGGCTTCGAGGCCGGGAAACGACGGCAGCAGCGACGGATGGATGTTCACGATGCGCCCCTCGAACGCGCGCAGAAACTCGCCCTTCAGCACCCGCATGAATCCCGCGAGCACAATCAAATCCACCTGCATCGTTTGCAACGCCCCCACAAATGCGCGTTCGGCGTCTTCGTCCAGCTTCGTGCGGAATTTTCCCGGCGGGATGAAGTGCGCGGGAATTTTCCGGTCGCGTGCGTGCGCCAGGATTCCCGCGTTTTCGACATCGCTCAACACGACGGCGACTTCCGCCGGAATTTTGCCCGCCGCGATGGCATCGGCAATGGCGACAAAGTTCGAGCCTTTGCCGGAACCAAGCACGCCGATGCGGAATTTTCTCTGGTCAGTCACGAGATTTTCTTACAGACGGGCGGCCAAGTCCACAAGCAGAAAGCCATCGTAATTGTCGTAGCAGCCGACGCCTGCCGGGTCGTAGCACCTGGTGCGAAGACTGGTGAGTCGGCTCATTATTCCTGTGATTTTCCAGGAGATTGGAGCGGACTCATCCCGCAAAGCGGGACTGCTACAAACGTTGCGAAATTTCCAGAAATGTTCGATTTGCCGACCGACTGACGAAAGCTCTCCCTCTCCTGTCCCTCGCCCATCGGATGGGAGAGGGTGCCGAAGGCGGGTGAGGGAATGAGCTGGGCCGGGGTGAGGTGGCGCTTTTTCAGCCGCCCCCGCCCTGCCCCGTCGGATCATATATCACACCCATGAACAAAATGGATTTGGTCTGGTCGTCGGCGATGACAAAGAGGAACGGCCGGTCCACGATCATTTCAAACATCTTTTCAGGGAGCGGCCTGCCCGTGGCCTGCATATGCACCGTCGTTACGGCCGCCGCTTCGGTTCCTTCCTCGTTCACATCCACGAAACTGTTTTGTTTTACCTCGCTTACGTACAGAGGCTCTCCGGCCATCGCGGAAAAATTGGCGGTTTTGGCGAAAGCCTGTTTCATCCCCAAAGCCTTGAGCGGATCATTGAGCACCACGGCGTATTCTATTTTGAATCGGGGCAAGGCGAGCGTTCCCTTATGTTTTTCAAACTGCGGCAGAATTTTTTCCCGCCAGGCTTCGCCATTAAAATCGGCCAGCAGTTTTGCCGGAGTCGAATTCGTGGCCGGCAAAAAGAGATACATCTGCAAGCGTCCGCCGGCATACGGCAATCGCACGGCCTGAAAACCGCCACCTTCCTGATAGCTGAAATCTCCGTGCTGCCACATGGTCGGCGCCTGCTTTTCGCCGCCGCCGGACAAATGAAAGACGTGCGGCTGGGTTTTGCTTTTGTCGAACTGCCGGTCCCATTTGCCCTTGAAATAAATTGCGTTGGCCAGAATCACCCGCGTCAAAGGATCGAACGGCCATTGGACGACTTGTTTGATTTTCCCGCGTGTGCTGGTGTCCGCCCAATCGTTGATGGTCTGCGCCGATTCGGGTTTGGAGAAGTCCACGCCGCCCAGTTCGGCCTGGAAAAACTGCTGGTTGACGGAGACAAATTCGGGCTTCAGCCGGATTTCCTTTTTATACCAAATGGCGTTGGCCAGATTCAGGGTCACGCCGGGTTGGGAATTCAGGGATTGATTCAAATCCTTGCAGACGGAATTCAGCGTTCCGGCCGGCAACCCGGCGGTTTTCAAAACGCGTTGCATTTCCGCCTTCGTTTCGCCTGCCGCGCCGTTGCCGGTCATTTGCAACGCAGTCGAAACGCTGAACGGCGAGATGAAGACGTTGGTGTCCGGTTGTTCCCGGGTGATTTGTTTCAGCAGATCAAAGGCGAATCCGGTGTTCGCCGTGGCCAGCTTTTCCCGATCCGACGGGGAAGCCGCCAGTGCCGTCAAACCGGCGAAGCACATCAAAATGCCGAACGAGGTTTTACGAATGTTGGTTTTGAGAATGTTCATGGCTTAAATTGACCTCTGCTCACACCGCATGTGTTACCTCCGGTCACTTGGCTGCCGCAAGCTTTGGTTTACGTGCGGCATGGTGCATTCCAATTGTTGCGCGTTTCTCATTAGCACCCGGCTTCAGCCGGGCGGAGGGAGGCCGGCAAAATAAGAACCGTTTCAACGGTTTTTTCACAGACCGCCACCGAGCCGAAAAAGAAAGCCGTTAAAACGGCTCGCCTGACATGATGCCTGTTGCCACCGGGCTGAAGCCCGGTGCTAATGAGATTATTAGCCCTCCATTCAAATACCTGGATGCCCCAGCCGCTTAAAACAAGTGGAAAGGTGGGGACGACTCGCCAAGATGTTTGTTTTCATTGGCAGGGCCGTGTTGCCGCGCGGCCCAAAAATCAGGGCGGCGCGGCAGCACCGCCCTGCCAGAACAACAACGTGGTCGGGATTTTTTTTTAATGACACACCGCTTCGCGGCGTGAACAATGCGGGTGCAACGCATGACTGTCACACTGTTCATTCCTTGTTTTATAGACGCGTTGTATCCGCGCGCGGGCATGAGCGTGGTGCAAATCCTTGAACGCCTCGGCCACAAGGTCGTTTGCCCGGAGGAAATCGCCTGCTGCGGCCAGCCCGCCTTCAACTCCGGTTATTGGGCCGAATCGCGCGCCGTAGCGGTCAAGGTGCTGGAACACCTCAAGGACGCCGAAACGGTGGTCATCGTCTCCGGTTCGTGCGGCGCGATGGTCAAAAATTTTTATCCGCAACTGTTCGCGAACACGCCGCAGGTGGAACTGGCCAGGCAGGTTTCGGAGCGCATCTGGGAGTTTTCCGATTTTCTGGTCACCAAACTCGGCGTGACCGACCTCGGCGCGCGGTTCCCGGCGAAGGTCACGTTCCACGACGGCTGCCACGGTCTGCGCGAACTCGGCATCAAAAAGCAGCCGCGTGCGCTGCTCGCCAAGGTCCGCGATCTGCAGCTCGTCGAAATGTCCGAGGCCGAGACCTGCTGCGGCTTCGGCGGCACGTTCGCCGCCAAGTTCCCGGTCATCTCGACCGCGATGGGCGAGGTCAAATGCGCCTCCGCCATTGAGACCGGCGCGGATTACATCGTGTCCAACGATTTGAGCTGCCTGATGCACCTGCAGGGACTGCTCAGCCGGCAGGGCAGCAAACTTAAAACCATCCACCTCGCCGAAGTGCTGACGAGCCAATGAATTTTTTAAATCACGGATGTAGCGCAGGCTTTCCAGCCTGCGGGTATTGGCGACTTTCCAGTCGCCAGTCCGTCGGGGCACAGAGTCGCCGACGGTTTCAGAATCACGGGACAGGAATGTCCCGTGAACTCGCAGACAGGAATGTCCGCGCTACGCGCCAATGTATCCGTGTCCATCTGTCCCGCATTGCGGGATCCGTGATTAAAACTTTTTTGGCATGAGCGCCTTTGCCACCCAATTCAAGAAACAGGCCCGCGTGATGACGCGCGATTTGCGCCATCGCCAGCTCATCCGCACGGCATTGCGCAATTACGAAATCGCCCGCGACAAACGCAAGGCTGCGTTCCAGGACTGGCAGGCCGCGCGCCAGGCCGCCGCCGAAACGAAGTGGGAAGCCGTCAACCACCTCGACCAACATCTCGTCGAACTCGCGACCAGGCTTGAATCGCACGGCACCAAAGTCCATTGGGCAAGCACCGGCGCCCAGGCGTGCGACATCATCGTCGGCATTGTGCGTGACAGAAAGGCGCGCTCGATCATCAAATCCAAGGCGATGACCGCCGAGGAAATTCATTTGAACGAAGCGCTGGAACACGCCGGTTTTGATGTGGTCGAGTCCGACCTCGGCGAGTTCATTGTCCAGCTTCGCCACGAACCGCCGTATCACATCGTTTTCCCCTCGATGCACCTGACGCGCGGTGAAATCCGCGAGTTGTTCCAGCGCGAACTCGGCGACGCGCCGTCAGACAATCCCGAAGAACTCACGATGGTCGCGCGGCGCGTGATGCGCCAGAAATACATCGCCGCCGACGTCGGCATCACCGGTGCGAATTTCGCCATCGCCGAGACCGGGATGATTTCCATCACCGAAAACGAAGGCAACGCCCGCCTCACCGCCGCGCTGCCAAAGACGATGATCACGCTGCTCGGCATTGAGAAGATTTTGCCGCGGCTCGAAGACCTCGCGTTGTTTTTGCCGATGCTCGCAGTCGCCGGCACTGGCCAGCCGCTGACGTGCTACAACACGCTGTATGGCGGCCCGCGCCAGCCCGGCGAATGCGACGGCCCGGAGGAATTTCACGTGGTGCTGCTCGACAATCACCGCACCGCACTCCTCGCCGATGCCGAGCAACGCGACGCGCTCCATTGCATCCGCTGCGGCGCGTGCCTGAACGTCTGCCCGATTTTCCGGAACGTCGGCGGCCACACCTACGGCACGACCTACTCCGGCCCCATCGGTTCGGTCATCACGCCGCACCTGCGCGGCTTGCAGGACTGGAAACATCTTTCCTTCGCGTCGTCGCTCTGTGGCGCCTGCACCGAGGCGTGCCCGGTTAAAATTGATTTGCACCATCACCTGCTCCAAAACCGCCGCAACGCCTCGGAACAAAAACCGTCATTCTTCGAGCGGCTGGCGCACCGGGCGTTCGCCGTCATCGCAAACAGCACGGCCTTGTGGTCCCTCGGCAAAAAACTGGGGTGGCTGGCCCAGCCATTGCAACGTCCCATCAAGGGCACCGTGCTCGACCCGGCGCGGGCGTGGACAAAAACCCGCGATTTGGCGCCCATTGCGCGCGAGTCATTCAAGGATTGGTGGAGGAAACGGCAATGACTGAACGCGAAAACATTCTGGCCCGTGTCCGCGAGGCGCTGAAAACACAGGCTCCCCTGCCCGGCTCGCATGATGGCATCCACGCGCCTCCGTTGCCACAACCGCCCGTTGCCGGCGCGCGCCAATGGTTGCCGGCGGTCGGGAAAGATTTCAACGATTGGGTTGAATTGTTCGGCAAAAACGCCGTTGAGTTGAAGGCGGATTTTCAAATGCTGAACTCAGTCGGGGAAATGCGCCGGGCGCTCGTCCGTTTGCGCGATGCGGGAGGCTGGAAACGCGCGGCCTGTCACTCCGGCATGTTGCCGGACGCCATCTGCCCGATACTGGACCTTCCGCTGTTGCGAACCGACCGGCCTTACGACGTTCACGCGCTCGAAGCCTGTGACGTGGGCATCAGCGAATGCGACGCGCTCATCGCGCAGACCGGCAGCGTGCTGGTGACGAGCCGCAGCG
>DAIRTX010000051.1:0-27301 GCA_036803685.1 Verrucomicrobiota bacterium
GTCGAAGGTGATTCCGCCGGCGGCTCGGCGAAACAGGGACGCGACCGGAAATTCCAGGCGATTTTGCCGATCCGCGGCAAGTTGATCAACGTCGAGAAGGCGCGCCTGGACAAGGTGCTTCAGAACAACGAAATCCGCACGATGATCACCGCCGTCGGCACGGGCATCGGTGACGGCGAGGGTGAAGGCGCATTCAATCTCGAAAAACTCCGCTACCACAAGGTCATCATCATGACCGACGCCGACGTGGACGGCTCGCACATTCGCACGCTGTTGCTGACGTTTTTCTACCGGCAGATGCCGGCACTGATCAAAAACGGCTTCGTCTATATCGCGCAGCCACCGCTTTACCAGATCGCGCGCAAAAAACGCGTTGAATACGTGGATGACGACGCGCGGTTGAATAAAATTCTGCTCGAACTCGGCACGGAAGAAGTGCGTTTGAAGAACCTTTCCGACCAAAAGGAGCTTTCCCAAAAACAGCTCGCGGAAATTCTGGAGTTGCTCGAATCGCTCGACAAATACGCCAGCGTGCTGCGGCGTCACGGTGGCGATTTCGCCGAATACGTCGAGCATCGCCAAAAGAAAACCGGCGATCTGCCGAAACACCTGGTCAAGGTGCGCGAAGGCAATGATGAAACGGTGCATTATTTCCACACCGAGGATGAACTGGCACAATTCGGCACGAAGAATGCCGACTTGAAATTGTTTGGTGGCGAGGAGGAAGGCGACACGACAATCTTCGAGAAGAAAAACGGTTCGACCCGGCGCGCGCGGCACGTCGAATTGCACGAAAACAAGGCCATCGTTGAATTGCTGGGGAAGCTCGACAAGAAAGGTTTCAGCATCGAGCACTACGCCGGACAGGACAAACCGTTGTTTGAATTGATTGAAGGCGAAGGTGAGCGCGAGACGGTGAAGCCGCTGTTTTCCATTCCGGAAATTCTCGCGGCGGTCAAGGAAGTCGGCCGCCGCGGCCTGTCCGTCAAACGTTTCAAAGGTCTGGGCGAGATGAATCCGAAGGAACTTTTTGAAACGACCATGGACCCGGTGCGGCGCAAGCTGTTGCGGATTGACCTTACCGACGCCGTCGAAGCCGAGGAGATGTTCACGAAGCTGATGGGCGAGGAAGTCGAACCGCGCCGCCAGTTCATCGAGGACAACGCGCTCAACGTAAGGAACTTGGATATTTGAAAATTTTACTTGCCAAATGTAGTCACGCGTGACTACATTGAGGTCATGAAAACCAAAATTATTAAATATCCGCCCGCCAAATCGGAGCCCATGGTGCTCAAAGAAGTGGCGGTTGCCCCTGGCATCGGAGAGGTCATCAGCGTTCGTTCGGCAAAGGCGCATCTCTCCGCGTTGCTTGATTTGGTGGCGGGTGGACATGAAATCACCATCACCAGTAACGGCAAACCCAAGGCCCGGTTGGTCAGTGCCGCGACGGCCAAGCCTCGGAAGGTTTTCCAAGGTATGGGAGATTACTTGTTGAAGCAGCCGATTCATCGGGGGCTGTCTGCCGATGAAGCCATTCGCCAAGATCGTGACGCGCGGGGCTGGTGATGTATCTCGATTCGGCCATCATTGTGAAGTTGCTCGTGCGTGAAGCCGACAGCGATTGGTTTAGCCATAAACTGTCCGGGCACGGCTTCGAAACTTCGGAGCTGGCCCTGACAGAAGTGTGCGCCGCCCTGCTCGCCAAAGAACGGGCGGGGGACATCACCGCACGCGAGCGTGTGGCCGCGACGGAGAATTTTTTTTTAATGATTGAAAGCGAATCCATCCGGCTGTTGCCGCTGAATCGCACGGTGCTCGAACGCGCCCGCGCGATTCAACTGGCGTGTCACCCGCGCATCCCGTTACGAACATTGGATGCGTTGCACGTCGCCACTTGTGATTTGCATCATTGCGGTAAAATGTCTGCCACCGATGCGCGGATGCGTGCCGCTTGCGAGCAATTCGCCATCGCACTGGTTCCGGCGAAAATCGAAGACATTGTCACAACCCAATAATTTGATTATGCCTGATAAAAGTTCCGAACAACTGCCCGCGGGCAACACGCCGCTGTTCGCCTCCGGAGAAAAAATCGCCAAGGTCAACGTCGCCGAGGAAATCAAGAATTCGTTTCTCGATTACTCGATGTCCGTGATCATTTCCCGCGCGTTGCCCGACGCGCGCGACGGCCTCAAACCTTCGCAACGCCGCATTCTTTTCGCCATGAATGAACTCGGCGTCATGCCGAACCGCAAGCACATCAAGTGCGCCAAAATCGTCGGCGAAACGATGGGCAATTACCATCCGCACGGGGACCAGGCGATTTACCCGACGCTCGTCCACATGGCGCAGCCGTGGGCCATGCGCGAACGGCTGGTGGACGGCCAGGGCAACTTCGGTTCCGTCGAAGGTGATCCGCCGGCGTCCATGCGATACACCGAGGCGCGGCTGGCGCATCTCGGCGCGGTGCTGATGGAGGACATGGATCAGGACACGGTGGATTTCGTTCCCAACTACGACGAGACCCGCACCGAGCCGACCGTTTTCCCCGCCGCCTTTCCCAATTTGCTCGTCAACGGCGGCACGGGCATCGCCGTGGGCATGGCCACGAACATGGCGCCGCACAATCTTGGCGAAATCATTGACGGCGTCTGCGCGCAGATTGACGACCCGAACATCACGGTCAAGGGCCTGATGAAATTCATCAAAGGCCCGGACTTCCCGACCGGCTGCATGGTGTGCGGATTGGAAGTCATCAAGGAATATTTCACGACGGGCCACGGCAGCATCAAGGTTCGCGGCAAGGTCGGGGTCGAACAACTCAAGGGCGGCAAGGAACAAATCGTCATCACGGAAATTCCTTACAACGTCAACCGCGCGGTGCTCGTCGAGCGCGTGGCCGAATTGGTGAACGAAAAAACGGCGGGCTTCACCGACATCACGGCCATTCGCGATGAATCGGACGAAAACACGCGCGTGGTCGTTGAACTCAAGCGTGACGCCATCGCCAAGGTCGTCATCAACAATCTTTACAAGCAGACGGCGCTGGAAAGCAGCTTCGCCGTCAACATGCTGGCGATTGACCACGGCCGGCCCAAGACGCTCGGACTGAAGGAACTCATCAATTGCTACATCGAGCACCGCCGCGAGGTCGTGTTGCGCCGCACGCGGTTCCAATTGAAGAAGGCCGAGGAACGCGCCGAGTTGCTCGAAGGTTATCTCATCGCGCTGGCAAACCTCGATGATTTCATCAAAATCATCCGCGGCAGCAAGACGCGCGAGGAAGCCAGGGTCAAGCTGCTCGCCTTCGAGTGGACGCAAAAGCAGGTCGAGCGCTGGGGCATTTTGATCCGCAACGAGTCGCGTTTGACCAAGGGTCGCTATGCGCTGACCGAACGGCAGGTGGACGCGATTCTGGAATTGCGCCTGTATCAATTGACCGGCTTGGAAATTGACAAGGTCGAAGGCGAATACAAGGAACTGCTCAAGCGCATCGAAGATTTGATGGACATTATTGCGAAGGAAGCCCGCGTGCTCACCATCATCAAGGACGAATTGAAGGTGATCAAAGAGAAATACGCCACCCCGCGCCTGACCGACCTCAAGCCCGACGAAGGCGAGATCAACATCGAAGACCTCATCGCCAACGAAGGCGTCATCATCACGCTTACGCACAACGGCCTCCTCAAGCGCACCAATGTCAGTTCCTATCGCGCGCAACGCCGCGGCGGCAAAGGCGTCATCGGCATGACGACAAAAGAGGGCGCGACGGATGAGGACAATGATTTCATCGAGCACCTTTTCACGGCCAGCACGCACGATTACCTCATGTTCTTCACGAACACCGGCCGTGTGTATGTTGAGCGCGTGCATGAAATTCCCGACATGGGCCGCGCCGCCAAGGGCCGGAGCATCGCCAATTTGCTCGAATTGAAGGCGGGCGAAACCATCGCCGCGCTCATCCGCGTCCTCTCAAAAACAAATCAGAACAAGGAAGACGTCACTTGGGAACAGTCCGGCGAACTTTTCTTTGCCACGAAACAGGGCACGGTGAAGAAAACTTCGCTCAACGAATTCACCAACGTGCGCAAAGGCGGCATCATCGCCATCACCATCGAGCCAGGCGACACGTTGATTGACGTAAAACTTACTCGCGGGAGCATCATTGAAAAAGATGAGGTTAAAGATCCCGGTGACGGCGTCGTGCTGATTACCCGGGATGGCATGAGCATCCATTTCAACGAGTCGGATGTTCGTTCCATGGGCCGGTCAGCCGCCGGTGTGCGTGGCATCAGGCTGTCGAAAGGCGACGAGGTTGTCGCGCTGGCCATTGTCGTTCCGGACGCCAAACTGCTGGTCGCCGGCGAAAACGGCATTGGCAAACGCACCGACTTCGAGGAATACCGGGTTCAATCGCGCGGCGGCAAGGGCATCATCACGATGAAGACCACCGAGAAAACCGGCGCGGTCGTCGGCGCGTTGACCGTGCGCGACGCGGATGAAATCATGCTCATCACCGTCAAAGGCCAGATGGTGCGCACCTGCGTGAAAGACATTCGTGAAGCCGGCCGCAACACTCAAGGCGTGAAGCTGATTGAATTGGAATCCGGCGACAAATTGCAAGCCATCGCGCCGGTCATCGGCGAGGACAAGGAAGATTCCGCCGCCGGGGACGAGCCGACGAAATAATTTTCAAACGTCCCTTGCCAGTCAGGTAATCTGCTGTATCAGGTTCCCCAAGCCCGATGGTTGGTGTGAAAGAATCATGAAAAGACGCATTTTAGCCGTATTTATTCTGGCGGTTCTGGCCGTGTCCGGCCGGGCCGCCAGTACCAATCAAACCGCCGTTGTCTCAACCAACAAACCGGCCTGGGAAAACAGCGTCTCGGCGGGTCTTTCGCTCACCAAAGGAAACAGCGACACGCTTTTGACCACCGCAGCTTTTAAAACCCGTAAGAAAACCCCGGAAAACGAGTATATGTTCGGTGTGGATGGCTCGTATGGCAAAAATGATTCCGTCAAAAACAATGAAACGCTGCACGGAGTCGGACAATACAATCATCTGTTCAGCGAACACTTCTTCGACTACCTGAATGCAGAGGCTCTGCACGATGGCATCGCCGATCTGCAATATCGCATCACGCTCAGCCCCGGCGCCGGTTATTATTTTGTCAAGGAGACCAATACGACGCTGGCCGGCGAAGTCGGTCCGGCCCTGATCTCCCAACGACTCGGTGGCGTGGACACCACTTACGCGTCACTGCGTCTGGCGGAACGGTTTGAGCACAAGTTCAATGACAATGCGCGCGTCTGGCAAAAAGTGGAATTCCTCCCGCAGGTAGACAAACTTGACAACTTCCTGATCAATGCCGAAATCGGTCTGGAAGCCTCTATCTCAAAAAAACTCAGCCTCCAGGTTGCCTTGCAGGACAACTTTGTCAACCAACCCGCACCCAGACGCAAGGATAATGATGTGAAGCTCATCAGCAGTCTGGTTTACAAATTTTAAACGGAAGCTGGGAATCACGCCCGCCCCAGGCGTTGCTGGACGCGCCTCGCGTCCGGCTGTTTGGTGTGTGTGGTTGTTTCCATGTGTTCACCTTAAGGCAAAACCAATGTTTCCCGCGAGGGCGCGGAAAACTGCGCCCGGGGCGGGCGCGCTCCCGATATCAACTTCGGTTTACGGGGCAAGCCGTTCCAATTTCCAGGAACCATCCGGCTGCCGCGTGTAGCAAAACCGGTCGTGCAACCGGTTCAGCCGGCCCTGCCAGAATTCAATCCGCTCCGGCTTCAAAACATAACCGCCCCAATTCGGCGGCAGCGGCACGTCGGCGGGAAATCGTGCCGCCATTTCGTTCCACTTTTTTTCCAGCGTCGCGCGGTCGGCGACCACGTCGCTTTGATTCGATGCCCATGCGGCAAGGCGGCTGCCACGCTGACGGCTTTTGAAATACGCCTCCGATTCATCGGGTGGCAATTTGCTCACCGTGCCCGCAACACAGACTTCCCGTTCCAAATCCGCCCAATAAAAAGTCAGCGCGGCGCTGGGATTTTCCGCCAGTTCATGGCCTTTGCGGCTGTTGTAGTTCGTGAAAAAAACGAAACCGCGTTCGTCCACACCCTTGAGCAACACCGCGCGGGTTGAAGGCCGGCCGGTCTTGTCCACCGTGGCGAGCACCATCGCGTTCACGTCCACCGGCGAATGGCCGAGCATGGCGTGCCAGAGTTTGTAGAACGCAATACCGATTTTCCGCCAGCGACTGCCCGATGCCGCCTGCGCAAACCACTGATTGAACTGCGCGAGCGGATTCGCGTCCAAGTCCGCGCGATTCAAGCCGCCGAGCGAGTATTCCCGTCTGATGTCCGCCATCGCCATACGGTACGGAATTTACAACGCCCAAGCCGGCCTGTCCACGATTACAAAATCGTTTGAGGTGGGCGTTGCTGCTCCGGGCTTCTCGCCAACTCTCTGGGGACAAAGCCCGAAGACCGAATGCCGAAACCCGAAATCCCGCAGGGCGGGACGAATACCGAAGACCGAAACATGACAGCCGCTCGTCAAACGGTTTGGCATTCGGATTTCGGACTTCTTTCGGACCTCGGATTTCGGGTTTCGGGTTTCGGATTTATGCCGAACGACTGCCCTTTTTATTTGGAGCGACCTTGGAAGCTGGTCTTCCGCTGCCAAAATTTTATGGACTTTTCGCGCGTTTTCTAGACCCTGTTCCAACCATGTTTTCACTGCAATTGCTTTTCGGAAAAGGTGACCGGTTTTATCAATTGTTGGAGGATGCCGCTCGCGAAGCCCACGAAAGCGTCCGGCTGGTCATCGAGTTGATCAAATCCCCCGCGTCCGCCAAAGGTCTGGACGATCTTGCCCTCGCGCGCCGCAAGGAGAAAAAGATCGCGGAGCAGATCACCGCGGAACTGGTGAAAACATTTGTGACCGGCCTCGAACGCGAAGACATCGAGGCATTGTCGCTGGCGCTGCGCAAAATTCCCAAGACGGTCGAGAAACTGGCGGAGCGCATCAACCTCGGCCATCAACACCTTGAAGGCATGGATTTTACCCGCCAGATTGAAATCATGGAACAAGCCACCGACGTGGTGCTGACCATGGTCAAGCAGCTTCGCGACATGCGGCATCTGGAAAAAATCCACGAGTTGAACACCAAGCTTCAGTATCTCGAAAACGAGGCGGACCGGTTGATAATGGTATTATTGAAGGACCTTTACAGCGGTCGCTACGAGGCCACGAAAGCCATGGTCATCCGCGACCTTTTCGAATTAATGGAGAAGGTCATTGACCGCTGCCGCGACGCCGGCAACGTGGTCATGCACGTCGTGCTCAAAAATTCCTGACCGCGCGCGATGATTCTCATCTTCACCGTCATCCTCGCGGCGCTGGTGTTCACCTACATCAACGGCTTCCACGACACGGCCAATTCCATCGCCACCGTCGTCGCCACCAAGGTGTTGTCGCCGCGGCAGGCCGTGGCGCTGGCCGCCGTCACCAACCTGGTCGGCGCCTTCATTGGCAGTGCCGTTGCCAGCACGATTGCTTCCGGCCTCGTTGACCCGAAAGTTGCCACGTCCGAGGTCCTGATCTGTGCCCTGGTCGCCGCCATTCTCTGGAACCTGTTGACTTGGTGGTTTGGGATGCCGTCGAGTTCGTCGCACGCGCTCATCGGCGGTTTGTGCGGCGCGTGCCTGGCCGCCGCCCATAACAATTGGGATGTCCTGGTCTGGTCCGTCCCCAGTCCAAAACATTGGTGGTTGGGCACAGGACTGATTTGGAAAGTCATTGTTCCGATGATTTTGTCTCCCGTTTTCGGTTTGGTCTTTGGCTTCCTGGTCATGGGAACGCTTTACTTCCTGTTGCGCAATTGGCGGCCAGCCACGGTTAATAAAACCTTCGGCATCCTCCAGCTTGGCAGTTCGGGTTTTATGGGCATCAGCCACGGCATGAATGACGCGCAAAAAACCATGGGCATCATCGCGCTGGTATTGCTGACCGGCACCGGCAGCGGCGCGTTCGATCACCTGCCCGGCTGGCTGTCCTTTTTGCGCACCGCCGAACCGGCGGCTGGACAACCACTGGCCATCGCCGCCTGGATCAAGGTCCTTTGCGCGCTGACGATGTGCGCCGGCACCGCCGTGGGCGGCTGGCGCATCATCAAAACCCTCGGCCACAAAATGGTCCGCCTCCATCCGGTTCATGGTTTCGCCGCCGAAACCACCGCTGCCACGATCCTGGTCACCGCCGCCCATTTCGGCATGCCCGTGTCCACCACCCACGCCGTCACGACCTCCATCATGGGTGTCGGCTGCGCCAAGGGGCTTAATCATCTCAGATTCGACGTGGTCGAACGCATCCTCTGGGCGTGGATCATGACGCTTCCGGCCAGTGCCGGTGTGGCTTATCTGCTGGTCAAGCTCGCGCAAGTCGCCGGTTGGATCCAATAAATCCAGGGCTCAAGTAGCAGCCGACGTGAGGAGGCTCATTCCAAAAATTGAAAACAGATGGAGCCTCGTTACCTCGGCTGCTACGAAGCTTGATTTGCGACGCGTTACTGCTTTGCAGGACATGGTCCAAAATTAAACGTCCACCCAAAATTCAGCCGTTGAGCTTGCGCAGGATTGATTGCGTGCGACGGGAAAAGCCTTACGCCTTTCCGAGATTCGCGGCGTATTGCCGGGTCAACGTGGACAATTCGGCACAAACTTTCGCATGCTGCGGATCATTGGCCAGGTTTTTCATCTCGAGCGGTTCGGCGTGCGGATCCAATAGCATCGCGCCGTTCTTTCCTTCCGGACCATACTCGGCGTAGCGCCATTTTTCGGTGCGCACGGCCACACCGTGCAGGGTCGTGCCGTCCTCGCTCCAGACACTGTAAGCCGGCCGATCCCATGGCGCCTGCGGATTGTTCAACAGCGGCACGAGGCTTTTGCCTTCCAGCCCCGCCGGTTGCGGCAGACCGCACAACTCGACCAGCGTTGGATAAATGTCCAGCGATTCCACAATGCGATAGCAGGATTGTCCGTTGTCTTTGACGCCGGGAACCGCCATCAGCATGGGCACGCGCGTGCCCATCTCGAATAGCGACCCGGCCTTGGACCATTTCCCCTTCTCGCCAAGTTGATATCCGTGATCAACCGTGAACACGATGATCGTGTTGTCACGCAGGCCGAGCCGGTCCAGTTCGGCCAGAACGCGCCCGACGTTCCAGTCCACCCATGAGATCGAGGCGATGTAGGCGCGGATGACCTCTTTGGCTTCGGCCTCGCTCGCGCCACGCCCGATGAACAGGTCGGCGTTGCGTTTGCGGATGGCCGCGCTGGGAAATCCGGGCGGGACGGTCGGCCACGCCGCGAAATCCGGCGTCAATTTGATCTTTTTCGGGTCATACAGGTCAAAGAATCGTTGCGGCGCGGTTGGCGGGCTGTGCGGCTTGACGAACCCGCAGCCGATGAAGAATGGCTGGTCTTTGTATTTGCGCAGATGTTCGATGGTGCGATCGGCGGTGTGATAGTCGCCGTGGTCTTCGCCGTTGCCGTCTAAAATGACGATGCGGTCCGAATACGCCGCCCGGTTGGTGTCGGCTGACAACGGTGCCAGGACGTCGCCCGGCTTGCCTCCCACCTCCTCGCGGGGGATCGCCATGGTTCTTCCCACCGGCGCACCCCAGTTATCGTCCGTGCCGCCGCCGCCGTCGCCGACTTCCGTCCAGGACTTGGGATCGTCAATGCCGCCGTGATAAATCTTCCCGGCGCGAAACGAGATGTATCCATTCTCCTTGAACAATTGCGGCAAACTGGTCCAATCCGGGTGAATCGAGCGGAAATCCGTGCGGTTGCCGAGCACGCCGGTTTTGGTCGGCGACCGTCCGGTCAGCAGCGAGGCGCGCGAAGGGTTGCACAGCGGGAACTGGCAATAATTCCGGTCGAACCGGACTCCCGCCTTGGCCAGCGCATCCAGATTGGGCGTCCGGGCGTGGAACATGCTGCCGTAACAGCCCAGTTCAACTCGCATGTCGTCGGACATTAGGAACAACACATTGAACTTGCGACGGGGCGATGGGGTGCTTTGCGAAAACACCAGGTTGGGCAGCGATGCGGCAGCCGCCGTGCCGGCGACCTGCCCCAGAAATCTTCGACGCGTGATTCGGCTCATGTTCCGTGACTTTGTTGGAAACAAAGTAGCACGCGCACCGGCAAGGTGGGAAAGAAAAATGCAGGCAAAGCGGATTCGTCCGCGCTATAGCAGTTTCAGTTAACATGGGCACAGTTTGATATGCCCATGGGAAAAGCGGTGGAGGGCCACCGCAGTCCAAGACGCTGCGCGCGATACGATGATTCCTGAAATACGCGAAGCGTCTTGGACTGCGCCAGTCCTCTGGCGCTTTGCCAGAAGTCAAAATGCCCGCCCAAATTTCCACGTGAACTTTTGTGTGCCAATGACAATATGAACCGCAGTATATTCCCGCCGCGATGAGCGACACCGCCCCCATCAACGCCGGTCACGGCTTTCATGTCCTGACCAAGCCGATCGGGCCCATCTGCAATCTGGATTGCCGGTACTGCTTTTACCTGGAGAAGGAGAATCTCTATCCCAATGAACGCCAATGGCGGATGAGCGATCAGGTGTTGGAGGAATACATCCGCCAGTATATCCAGGACCAGCCGGTGCCGGAGATCAATTTCGCCTGGCAGGGCGGCGAACCCACGTTGTTGGGCGTGGAATTCTTCCGAAAGGTCGTCGAGTTGCAACGAAAACATGCCGGCGACAAAAAAATCTCCAATGCCCTCCAAACCAACGGCACCTTGCTGGACAATGAATGGTGCGAATTTCTGGCCGCCCACAAGTTTCTTATCGGTCTGTCCATTGATGGGCCGCGCGAATTGCACGACCAATACCGGGTGGACAAGCGGCAGAAACCCACGTTCGACGCCGTCCTGCGCGGACTGGAACTGCTCCGGAAACACAAGGTGGATTTCAACACCCTGACGGTGGTGAATCGCGCCAACTCGCAGCAACCGCTGGAGGTCTATCGTTTTCTCAAGGAAATCGGCAGCGAATTTCTTCAGTTCATCCCCTTGGTCGAACGCCGGGCCTCCGCCCCATTTAAAGCCCTCGGCTTCAACTTCGCCGAACCACCGGAACCGGGCCACCCGGGCGATACGCAATCGCCGGTCACGGAGTGGAGCGTCGAAGCGAAGCCCTACGGGAACTTCCTGTGCGCGATCTTCGACGAATGGGTCCGCCAGGATGTCGGCCGGGTCTTCGTGCAATTGTTTGACGCGGCCCTGGGAAACTGGATGGGGCTGGGATCATCCCTTTGTGTCTTCGCGGAAAAGTGCGGTGCGGCACTGGCCATTGAGCACAATGGCGACCTCTATAGCTGCGACCATTACGTCTATCCGAAATATCACCTGGGCAACATCCTGAACCAAAGCCTGGGCGGAATGGTCCGGTCGGACCGGCAAACCAAATTCGGCAACGACAAGTTCGATACGCTGCCGCAGTATTGCCGGAAGTGCGAGGTCCGGTTTGCCTGCAACGGCGAATGTCCCAAGCATCGTTTCATCAAAACTCCCGACGGCGAGGACGGATTGAACTATCTCTGCCCCGCCTACAAGCGGTTCTTCAACCACATTGATCCCGGCATGCGCATGATGGCGCAGTTACTCCGCAACGGCCACGCCGCCGCCGACATCATGGAAATCCTGGCAGACCAGGCGGTCGCGGAGCGACAGTTGGAAATTAGCCGGGGACAACGTCCCCGGTGAACGCGAGAAGAAATCACGTCCCGGAGGGACGATTGGAAACAACAACGGATACGGTGGTACTGAATCTTGTAGCAGCCGACGTTAGGAGGCTCTGACTGGTTTGGGTTTGGCGTCTTGGTTCCGGGTTCTTGAAGTTTGAGCCTCGTTACCTCGGCTGCTACGATTTCAAGATCGTGGTGAAGCCGGCACAGAATGCCGCGGTGCTGGTGTATTGATTTGGCAGGTGGGCAGTCCTTCCGCCTTCGCGTCGCGCCAAAGCGCCGCTCCGGCGCGACGGCGGCTGCCCGCCGCTCACCCGCACACCAAAGACCGGTGCGCACGGCTTGTCTCGCCGTAGTCCCGCAATGTGGGACGAAGGCGGAAGTGACGCGCCCTACCTTTCGGCTCGCGAGGACACTCGCCCCACCCCTTTGCGTTTAAATCACCCGTTCAGCTTGCGCAGGCTTCGAGGATGCGGATTACAGCTTCAAAACTTTTCGGCGGAGAACTTCGTCCGGTCGGCCGGCGAGGCGGGCGACGTTTTTTGCCGATAAAAAAACCGGGCCGCCCAGCGTGGCCGCGCCGAGCCAGATGGACGCGGCCTTTTCAGACATCAACATGGCCGCCAATACCGCTTCGGGCGTCCGGCCCAGCGTAATGATGCCGTGATTTTCCAGCAACACAACGCGCGGCGGCCGCTGGTGTTTTTTTATGAAATCATTGGTCCGGTCACGAATGGTCCGGGCCAGGCACAGACCGGGATCGGTGTAGGGAACAAAGACCGAGGCCACATCGCAGCAGACGATTTCATCGGGGAAAATGCGCTTCGCCGCGAATTCGCTGGCGCGCGGAGAACACAGGATGCTGTTCACCGCGGGCGCGTGAGCATGGCTGACAAATTCCACATCCGGCAGGGTCAAAAACCAGGCATGAAACAGCGCTTCAACCGAGGGCTTTTTGGCGCCGACATCCACCCTGGCCGCCATCAACGTCTGATCCACCTGGGCGTCGGATGTTGCCCCGTCATCCAGCAACGCCAGCAAAACATCAGCGCGGCATTCCACCACATCCGATTTTCTCAATGAACCGAGGCTGCTGCCACTGGCCTTGACGAGAAAGGTCTTCCCGCCGAGCCGGGCGGAAGTGTTCCCTTCGCCCAGAATGGCCAGCGGGTGGAGCGGATTGGCCAGGTCGCGTGAGAGTTTCAACAACGCCCGAAGTTTTTCAGATCGCGGGTTCATAACTTATACTCTCATCAACGCAGGAAGGCTTCGGTCAATCCACCGTCCACGGTGATGATCTGTCCTGTCGTTTTTGATAGACGTTGCGAGACGAGGAGGAAATAAGCTTCCGCCTGATCCGCCGGAGTGATGGGTGCCTTGGTCAACGTGCGATCGGCGTAGAATTGCGCCAGCTTCTTCACCAGCGATTCGGTCGTCTCGTCGTCCTGGTAAGGGATGTTGTATTTGGCGAGCGAACCAATGACGCGGTCGCGCGGGAACATCGCCGAGCCTTGCACGACGGTTGCGGGGGCGACACCGTTGACGCGCACCAGCGGCGCAAGTTCGATGGCAAGTTCGCGCACGAGATGGTTCGCCGCCGCCTTCGATGTGTCGTAGGCAACGGAGCCCTTTTTGGCAACAACTGCATTGGCGGAAGTCGTCAACACCAACTGGCCTTTCAGCCCCTGCTCCTTCCAGGTCTTGAAGGCTTCATCGCCAACGAGGTAGCCGCCGGTGACGTTGATGCCGAAGGTGAGCGCCCATTTGTCGTCGGGAATGTGGCCCGTCGTGTCGCTTGGCACAAAAACCCCGGCGGTGACGCAGATGGAATCAAAGCCGCCGTAGGCCAGCGCCACCTGGTCGAGCATTCTGCGGATGCTCGCGCGGTCGGTGACGTTCGCCGCCAGGCCGATGGCCGGGCCGCAATTGGAAATGCCCGTTCCCGCGACGCCAATGCCAAGCCCGTATTTGTCTGTGATCTCTTTTGCCGTCGCGTTGGCGGCATCAGCGTTCAAGTCAACGCAAACGATGTGCGCACCTTCTTTCACGAGACGATGCGCGGTTTCCCTGCCAATGCCCGAGCCGGCGCCGATGACGACAACGACCTGCCGCGCGAGTTCCTTTTCCGCGGGCATCCGCTTGAGTTTCGCCTCTTCGAGCAGCCAATATTCGATGTCGAACGCCTCCGGCGGCGGCAGCGCGACGTATTGATCAATCGCCTCCGCGCCGCGCATGACTTCGACGGCGCAATTGTAAAATTCCGCCGTGACACGCGATTCGGACTTGTCCTTGCCCCACGCGATCAGGCCCAGGCCGGGTATCAAAACGACCGTCGGGTTCGGATCGCGCATCGCGGGCGAGCCGGCGTGTTTGCACTTCTCATAATACGCTGCGTAATCCTTGCGATACTGTGCCAGGCCGTCGGCCAGTTTCTGCTTCAACGCGGCCGTATCCTCGGTTTGCGGATTCCACGCGACATAAAGCGGCTTGATCTTCGTGCGCAGGAAATGATCGGGGCAGCTCGTGCCGAGTCCGGCCAGGCGCGGCGCATCGTTGGAATTCACGAAACGCAAAATCTTCCCGTCGTCCTGGATCGTGGCAATGAAACGCTTCTGCTGCGAAACCTGTCCACGCAACCACGGCAGGATCGCGGCAAAGACTTCATTGCGTTTTTCCGGCGCGAGCGTTTGATACTTTGCGCCCCCGAACGCCTTCGCGTCGCCCCCCCGGGCCTGATATTTGGATTCGATGAACTGCGAGGCGCGCTCAATGAAATCCAACGTGCGCAGATAACATTCCCTGTCATCATTCGCCCACGAGATGAAACCGTGCTGCCCCATCATGATGGCGGTGGCCTTCGGATTTTTCCCCACGATTTCCCGCATCGCCAGGCCAAGCTCAAAACCGGGGCGCATCCATTTCACATATTCCATCTCGCCGCCAAAAATCTCCCGCGTGAGCTTTTCGCAATTTGCCGACGCCGCAATCGCAATGACCGCGTTTGGGTGCATATGATCCACGAACTTTGCCGGGATGAAACTGTGCAACGGCGTGTCAATCGAGGACGCTCGCGGGTTCAGGTTGAACGTCGTATGATTATAAGCCGCGACCATGTCGTCCTCGGCCTGCGACTTCAGCCCTTTGTCGCTCCGCGCCGCGTAGGATTTTTGCAGACCGATCAATTTGGACTGGTAGAGCGAGGAAAAATTTTCGCGCGTGCTGGTGCGCAGATCGCCGCCTGAACCTTTGACCCACAGTACTTCAACGGATTCGCCCGTCACCGGGTCTTGCTCGAAAATTTTGGACGAGGTGTTGCCGCCGCCGGTATTGGTGATGCGCTGGTCGCTGCCGAGTTTGTTCGAACGATAGACGAGACGATCCACGCCTGCGAGCCTGGCAGCTTCGGCATCGTTCCAGAGGTTCAAGACGTGTTCCAGGCTTTTGGTTTTCACAATAATTTTTCCGTTTGCGTTGTCAGTAGAGGATGCAAAAAGATTTCAATTATTTCGAGCCTGATTTTTTCCCGTTCCAAATGCCGGATCATGCTGGACACCGGGGTTCGTGTCAGAACAAATCAGCCGTTCAGCTTGCGTAATTCGTTCATCACTTTTTCCACACTGATGGCCCGCACGCCGGTGATTTCCTTCAAAATAACCAATAGTTCGCCCTGTGGCCGCCAAACCTCCTCCAGCGTGTCCGCCCACAGGACAACGCACGGCAATCCCACCGCCGCCGCCAGGTGCGTGATGCCTGAATCGTGACCCACAAAAGCCGCGCAGGATTGGATTCGTTGTGCCAGTTCGGCGAGCGGCAGGCCTTGCGCGATCGAACATCGCGCCGGCGGCAGCACGGCGGCCAGCCGCCGCAGGCGCTCGCCCTCCGCTTCGCCGCCAACCAGCAGCAGGTTCCAACGGGTTGTCGCAATGACTTGTTGAATCAACCCGGCCCATTTCGTTTCCGGCCAGTTTTTCTTTTCACTGCCGCTGCCGGGATGGAGGGCGATGGTAGGGACGCGCTGCTGTGCGTCCAGGCTGACCGGCAGGTCAGCCCTACCGGAACTATCTTGATGGTTGAAAGCCAGTCGCGGCACGGGGTCCGCGTCGAAGATCGCGAGCCGTTCCAGCGGTTTGAGATAAACCTGCGTAGCGTGGATTCGGTCCGCTTCGTCCGGACGATGCGGACCGACGATGAATTGTTTGACCAGACAACGACCCACGTTGGTTTTGAAAATCTCGTCCGGGTCATAAAGATATGAAATGACCAGGTCGAACTCGGAGAAGTAATCCATCAAATCCGGTTCGAGTGTGCCGCCGCGGGCGAAAAAGCCCGCCAACCCGCGCGCCTCAATCGGTTGCACGCGGTCCGCCAAACCACCCGCCACCGCGAGTTGGGCGATGTGTGGATAACCGAGCACCTCCAGGTGCGCCTGGGGAAACTGGCGGCGCAAGGCGGCAATGACCGGCAACGTGAGAATGAAATCGCCGATGGCCCCGCCGCGAATGACCAGAATCCTGGGTTTGATGGCGCTCACATCGCGCGAAACGCGGTTAGGCCAAGAATCAGCACGAATACCGCGAACGCCAGACGGATGATGCTGCCGATGCGGATGCGTTCTTCCGTCGCCGTCGCCCAATTTAAAATGTCACGCAGTTTCCACGGCGTCACGGTGAACCAAACGCCCGCGACGACGAGAAGGTAAGCCCAGATTTGAATCACCAGCACAAATGGCGATTCGCCCAGATGCGGACGCCCGGTATCCACCATCAATTTCGCCAACAGCATCATCAGGACGGCCACGCCGCGCACGGCCAGAAAGTCCTGCACAAAAATGCACGCCAAAATTCCCACCGCCGTAAAACCGGCCATCATATACGGTTTAAAAACCGAGAAATCCGCAATCGGTTCGACGTTCACGTTCCACACAAACCACGCCGTGGCCAACAGCATCAACCCGCAGCCAATCGGCAACGAACGCGGAAACTTGCGCGCGGCGGCAGCGAATTGCGCCGGTTTGGTTAAACCGTAAATTTGCGGCACGCTCACGCCCAGGCCGAGCAAAATGGACAACAGCGACAATCTCATGGTGAAAAGCTAACCACGAACTCCGATAAATCGCGAGTAAATTGACACAAAAGGACACGAAAAATTCAAAACACAGGAATCGGCCTGATGGCAGCCTTTGCCAGACGATGTCGCGCGCCAATTCCCCGCGTAACTTTTTCTGGACAAACATTTTCGCTGGGGCAAAGTCAAAACCATGAATAAGGATGGGCTGCACAACACGCCGTCCATTATTTGTTAGATGCTTATGTTACCGGTCGATCCAGAGCCTTATGCCGCCGTCTACGTGGTGCTCGTGTTTCTTGTGCCTTGGTTGATTTACGTTAGCTTCATTGTCAGAAAGCTGCTTTATGCCCGCAAGAGTGGGATTTCTCTCATCTCATCCGATGCTTCAGTCCGGATTCGCGCTCTTCGCCAGAGTGACAGTTATGCATCCTACCTTCACCAGCGCTGCTTGCGATGGTTGGTGATTGTGCTCAGCATGTGGGTCGTTGGATTTGGGGTGCTCTGCCTGACATTGTATTTGCTCCACCGACGCGGAATTGTATGAAGAAAGCACCTAAGAGGATAGGCTGCAATCGTCAAGCATAGCGTCAACCCAACAGAGGTTCACAATTGCCGGATCACCGTAAAATTCGTAGCCGCCGACGTCAGTCGGCGCTGACTTTTTATAAAACAGCGACTCTCATAGCTCAATGAATCGTTGGTAGGAAGGTCAGCGCGGATTCACATCCGCGGCTACGTCGGTTCCGTAGCCGCCGACGTTAGTCGGCGCTTACTTCCTGATTCGAAAAATCTCCTCCCGAATAATTTTAGCGCGGACTGACGTCCGCGGCTACAGGTTCACAATCGCCGGGTCGCGTAAAGTTCGTAGCCGCCGACGTTAGTCGGCGCAAACTGTTCGCAAACCAGCAATCGGCATCGTACAAACTTCGGAAAATCGGCGCGGATTCACATCCACGGCTGCTTTCGGTTCCGTAGCCGCCGACGTGCAGTCGGCGCTAACTTCCCAGTTCGAAAGTCTTTTTCCAGAATTATTTTGGCGCGGACTACACGTCCGCGACTACAGCCATCATTCCATTTCGCGCGGTGGGAGAACTCGTTTCTCAACTCCCGGTTCGCGCACGGCGGAGTAGTGTTTCCAAAACCACGGCCAGTAGCCGGCGTCAAACGGATTCGCGCGCGGATAGCCGGGGATCACCGCACCGAGATACGGCCAAGCCTCCGGCGACTTGACCAGTCCGCCCTTCAACGGATTGAGCAGGACATAATCCGCACAGGCAAGACTGAACGCCCGCCGCTGCCGTTCCGCATGTGTCAAGACATGGTCGTGCGCTTGATGCTGGAACTTGGCGGGTTTGAGAAACGGACCGATCTGGGCACGGAGAAACTTGATGCCGTTGCGCTGGTCGGTGTCACGGCACAGCCCCATCCAGACAAGATGAAGGTGGTCAGGCATCAGGCAGTAAGCCGGACATACCAATCCTTCACGCGCCGCCGCGTGAAGCATCATCTCGCGAAACGCGGCGTGGAAACAGCCGGTAAGCCAGCCTTGCTGACGATGGGAAACTGGCATGGTCCAGAAAATGACGGCGTCAGCCTGGTAGAACTCGCGTTTCAACCGCGGCAGGTAGTGGGAGAAATCCGAACGGAATTTCCGCCCGGAGATGTTGGGAGCATCTGATGGTTCAAGGCCCACGCGGGAACTTTAGCGCGAACTGACGTTCGCGGCTACTCTCGTTTTGTAGCCGCCGACATGAGTCGGCGCAAACTTTGCATAAATTAGCGGCGAACACGGATCAAGCGCTGCCGGGAAGAAAATCGGCGCGGATTCACATCCGCGGCTACTCTTGGTTTTGTAGCCGCCGACGTGCAGTCGGCGCAAATCTCCCGGTTCGGAAGTCTCCTTCGCGAATTATTTCAGCGCGGACTCACGTCCGCGACTACAAATTCACAATGGCCGGGTCGCCGTAGAGGGTGAAGGAACCGGCACGGGTGATTTTTACGTCCAGGAGCTGGCCGCGATGCCGTTCCGCGCCTTCGAACACCACAATTTTGTTGCAGCGCGTCCGGCCGGTCATCCGCGCCGGATTTTTTTTGCTCGGCCCTTCGACGAGAATTTGCGTCCGCCTCCCGACGAACGCATCGTATTTGCGCTTGCCGATTTCATTGACCGTTTCAAGCAAGCGATGATTGCGTTCCTCACGGATTTTTAACGGAACCTGGTCCGGCATTCCGGCGGCGGGCGTGTCGCGGCGCTGCGAGTATTTGAAGATGTAGGCGTTGTCGAATTGCACTTCGCGAGCGAGCGAAAGGGTTTGTTCGAAGTCGTCCTCGGTTTCGCCGGGAAAGCCGACAATAATGTCGGTCGTGATGCCGATGTCCGGTTTCGCGCGGCGCAATTTTTTGATGATGCCGAGGAAGCGGTCGCGCGTGTAGCCGCGGTGCATCAATTTCAAAACGCGGTCGCTGCCGCTTTGGACGGGCAGGTGCGCGCTCTCGACCAGCTTGGGCAGCCGCGCGTAGGCCTCGACCAAATCATCGTCGTAGCCCTTCGGATGCGGCGCAGTGAAACGGATGCGTTCCAACCCGCGAATTTCATGGACGGCTTCGAGAAGTTGAACAAACGGGCTTTTGCCGTCTGTGGTAGGGACGCGCTGCTGCGCGTCCTGGCCGAGCGGCAGCTCGGCCCTACCAAACCCCCGTTTGCCGTAGCTGGTGACGATCTGGCCGAGCAGCGTGATTTCCTTCACGCCCTGTGACACGAGCTGGCGGCACTCGGCCACGATGTCGGGAATGCTGCGGCTGCGTTCCTCGCCGCGCGTGTAAGGCACGATGCAGAAGGTGCAATACTGGTTGCAGCCTTGCATGATGCTGACAAAGGCGGTGACGGATTTTTGCGCGTTGCCGTTGAGCAGATGTTCGCGAATCGTCGCTTCGCTCCCCTGCTCTTCCGCCACGTCCACGATTTTATCGCGGTGACCGGCCAGGATTTCGTCGAGGTATTCCGCCGCGCGATGAAATTTTTGCGTGCCGAGGACGAGGTCAACATCCGGCAAGCGATCAATAAGTTCCTGTCCGCGGCTCTGAGCCATGCAACCCATGAAACCGAGCACGACATCCGGACGATTCTTGCGCACATCCGCCGCGATGTTTTGCATTTTGCCAATCGCCTTTTGCTCCGCGAAATCGCGCACGCTGCAGGTGTTCAGCAAAATCACGTCTGCGGCCGCCTCGGATGGCGCGAGGGTGTAACCCTTGGCCACGAGCTGGGCGGCGACAGCTTCGCTGTCACGTTCGTTCATCTGGCAGCCGTAAGTTTTGATGAAAACACTTGGCATGATGTTTCAGATAAGCAGGATACTTTGAGGCAGCGGCGTTGAAAAGCTGAATCCGTCCGGCGGCAACGCAACCCACTTGCAGCGGCGAGCCAACCCTGTATCTTTTCCCAAGGCGGCGAATTGATTTGGCGCGCCCCCCGCCGTGGACTGAATCGCACTATGGAATTTGAACCACTGAAAGTTTTGCTCGTTGGCAACGACGAGCGTTTTGCGCACGGAGTCGCGGAAATGCTGCGCGCGAGCGGCGGGGCGACTGAAGTCGCCACGGTTCCGACTTTGGAAGCCGGGCTGGCTGAATTGGCGGCCCATTCATACCACGCCATTTTGTTTGAACTCCCATCCGCAAACGCCGCCGGTCTGTTCCAAGTCACGCAACTCACCATCAAAATCCCGCGTCTGCCGGTCGTGGTGTTCGGTCCGGCAAATGACGGGATATTCGGGGCGGAAATCGTCCGGGCGGGCGCGCAGGATTACCTGACCAAAAATGAAATTGAGCCGCGCGCGTTGCAACGCGCCCTTCGCTGCGCGATTGAACGCCACCACGAACGTGTGGCGCTGGTTGACGAAAAGGACAATTATTACGGCGTTTTCGACCACCTGGTGGAAGGCATTTTTCGCACGACCCCGGACGGGCATTATTTGCTGGCGAACGTGGCGCTGGCGCGCATTTACGGCTACGAATCGCCGGTGGAATTGATGGCCAGCATCAAGGACATCGCGACCCGGCTTTATGTCGAACCGGGACGGCGCGAGGAATTCGTCCGGTTGATGCGGGAAAATGACACCCTCACGGATTTCGAATCGGAGATTTACCGCAAGAACAACTCCGTCATCTGGATTTCGGAAAATTGCCGCGCGGTGCGCGACGCGCAAGGCACACTGCTCTATTACGAAGGCGCGGTTCAGGACATCACGCAAAGCCGGCAGGTTGAGCAGGCGCTGCGGAAATCCGAATCACTTTATCATTCGTTGGTGGAAACCATGCCGCAAAACGTTTTTCGCAAAGACCGGCAAGGGCGGTTCACCTTTGCCAATCAACAATACTGCGACCACTACAATTGTAAATTGGAGGACATTCTGGGCAAAACCGATTTTGATTTTTTTCCGAAGGAATTGGCGGAAAAATATCAGCGGGATGACCAGCAGGTCCTGGAAACCGGACAAACTCTCGAAATCACCGAAGAACATCATCCTTTTGGACAGGAGAAAACCGCCGTTCAAGTTGTCAAAACGCCGCTTTACGGAGCCGATGGAAAAATTGCCGGACTCCAGGGTATCTTCTGGGACATCACGGAGAAAAAGCGCGCCGAGGAACAAATTCGCCGGACGACCGCCGAGCTGGCGCGCAGTCGCGAGGAATTACGCGTCAAAAACCAGCTCATGGAGGGCAATCTGCAAATGGCGCGCGAAATCCAGCTGGCCATGCTGCCGCAACAATACCCGGTTTTCCCCGGCAACGTGCTCCCGGAACAAAGCGCGTTCCAATTTATCCATCGCTACCAGGCCGCCGAAACGGTGAGCGGCGATTTTTTCAGCGTCTCCGCCCTCTCGGACAACGAAGCCGCCGTCTTCATTTGCGACGTGACCGGCCATGGCGTGCGCGCCGCGCTCGTTACCGCCATGATTCGCGCGCTGGCGGAGGAATTGAAACCGCTGGCACGCGAGCCGGGAAATTTTCTGCGCAAGCTCAATTCCGATTTGTGCAGCATCCTCAAAAGCACCGGCTCGCCGATGCTCACCACGGCGTTTTACCTCGTCGCCGACTGGACGACCGGCAAAATGCGCTTCGCCAACGCCGGCCACCCCAAACCGTTGCTCATGCACCGTTCCACGGGCCGGATCGAGCTGCTCGCCCACGTCTCCAGCCGCGGCGAGCCTGCGCTCGGCCTGTTTGACAACCCGTCGTATCAAACCAGTGAAGTCACCATCGCGCCCGGCGATTTCGTGATGCTGTTCACCGACGGCCTCTACGAAGTGCAGGGCTTGAACGAGGAATTGTATTCACAGGAACGACTGATGCTGGACGTGCAAAACCTGCTGCAAAAACCCGCCGCGCAAATGTTCGACGAACTGATCGAAGTCATCCGCACGTTCACAGTCAGCGGAGAATTTGACGACGATGTCTGTCTCGTCGGAATGGAATTCACCGGAAAGCCGCCGCAGAAAAAATCGTAGCGCCCGTCACTCCACCAGAATTTTCATCACACGTGATTTCTTCCGCCTTTGCTCCCGTCTCCGTTTCACTTCAACCCGGCAAGTCATTTCGGCGCGACGGGCGGGTAATTCGCGTCCATCCGTGACCCGCTATTCAGACAGGATTTTGATGGAACGGACTTTCTCAGAACGTTTTCTGGCAGTTTCATTCAGAATCTTCTTTCGCAACCGCAAATTTTTCGGCGTCGCTTCCACGTATTCGTCCACGTCAATGTATTCCAGCGCGCGTTCGAGGCTCAGCTTCAACGGCGCGTTGAGCTGGATGCCCTTGCCGTCACCCTGTGACCGCATATTGGTCAGCCTTTTCGCTTTGCAGGGGTTCACCGGGATGTCGTTTTCGCGCGCGTTTTCGCCCACAATCATGCCGGCGTAAACGGCTTCGCCCGGTTCCACCATCAGGCGGCCGCGTTCCTGAATCATGTTCAGGGCGTAGGCCATCGCCTGGCCGCTTTCCATGCTGACGAGCGAGCCGTTCTTGCGCGCGGCGATTTCCCCACGGTCAGGGCCGTATTCGTGAAACAGATGGCTCATCACGCCGAGGCCGCGCGTCTGGTTCACCAGGTCGGTCTCGAACCCAATCAGGCCGCGCATGGGAACCAGCGCCTCGATGGTCACCTGGTCGCCGTGATGGTTCATGCTGGTGATTTCGGCCTTGCGACTGGAAAGGTTTTCCATGATGGCGCCCATGAATTCCTGCGGGATTTCGAGAAACAACTGTTCAATCGGCTCCAGCATGTTGCCGTTGGCGTCCTTTTTGTAGAGCACTTCGGGGCGCGAAACCAAAACTTCATAACCCTCGCGCCGCATTTGCTCGACGAGGATGGCGATTTGCATTTCGCCGCGGCCCTCGACTTCAAAAATTTTCGGATCGGCGGTCTGCTTGATGCGCAACGCGACATTCGTGCGGATTTCCTTTTGCAGCCGCTCCCAAATGTGCCGCGCGGTAACGAGCTTGCCGTCCTGGCCGGCGAGTGGGCTGTCGTTCACGGCAAATTCCATCTGAATCGTCGGCGGATCAATCGGGATGTAAGGCAGCGCGCCGCGTTCCGGTTTGTCCGCGATGGTCTCGCCGATGAACACTTCTTCGAAACCGGTAATGCCGACGATGTCGCCCGCGTGCGCCTCCGGGACTTCGATGCGTTTCAGGCCTTCGAAGTGGTAAATCATCGTGATTTTGCCCTGGGTGATCTTGCCGTGGCCGTGCAAACAACATGCCGGCTCACCGGCTTTGACCTTGCCCGCGAGAATTTTCCCGAAGGCGATGCGGCCGAGGTAATCGCTGTAATCGAGGTTGGCGACGAGCACCTGGAAACCGTCGCCCGCCTTGGCGCGCGGCGGCGGGATGTGTTTGATGATGGCGTCGAAGAGCGGTTCCATCGTGCCGGTAACGTGTTCAAGTTCCGTCTTGGCATAACCATCCTTGGCCGAGCAATAGATGAATGGAAAATCGAGTTGCTCGTCCGTGGCGTTGAGCGAAATGAAAAGCTCGAATACCTGGTCGAGCACTTTTTTTGGGTTGGCGTTCTCGCGGTCAATTTTGTTGATGACGACGATCGGCTTGGCGCCGGCTTCGAGCGCCTTGCGGAGGACGAAACGGGTTTGCGCCTGCGGACCTTCGGCGGCGTCCACGACGAGCAGCACGCCGTCAATCATGTTCATGATGCGCTCGACTTCGCCGCCGAAATCGGCATGGCCGGGCGTGTCCACGATGTTGATGTGGTAATCCTTGTATTGGAACGCGGCGTTTTTGGCGCGGATGGTAATGCCCTTTTCCTTTTCGAGATCCATCGAATCCATCAGGCGTTCGTCGGTAGATTCATGCTGGTTGGCGCGGAAGGTGCCGGACTGCTTGAGCAGGCAGTCCACGAGCGTCGTCTTGCCGTGGTCCACGTGCGCGATGATGGCGATGTTTCTAATGTGCTGCATAATTTTTCAAACCGAATCGAATAGAATGCCTTTTTGGGGGAAAAGGTCAAGCCGCGTCTGCTGGAAAATTGGTTGTTGCGCTTCTGCCGAATCAATAAAATCCGTCATGCTGACTTTTGAATGAAAAAGAAAATACTAACGAAGAAACAATCGGCTAAAACGGCCGACAAAAACCGTCAGCTTGCTCCCGCGGAATTGGTCAAGCTGGCAAAGCGAATGGTTGAAGCGAAAGACCCTGCGGAGGCCGACCGGCTGCAAGAAGAGATTGTGCGTGGATTCTACGGCGGCCAGTCTCATGCCTAAAGTCCGCCGTCAAAAACTGCCTGAACCTCTGTTGGTGCATCTTTTGACGCGGATGCGTCAACGGAACATTTCCCACGAACACATTATCCTGCTGGCGCGCTGGCTGGACACTGAACCCGAAGTTCCGGCCGGCAAGTGGTTCAAGAAATTTCCCGGCATGACCATTTGCGGTGAAGGCGAACTCATCAAAACCTTTTTGCAGCCCGGCCAAATCGCCACGGGCGAAGAATTAAACTGACTCGGACGGGGCCATATTTTTCCTCAATGCCGAAACTGTGAACGATTCACTCCGGGCGCGGCGTGTATTATTCGCCGACATAAAGCGGTGATATAGCTTTAGTTTCAACTTCGTTTTCTGAGGTTTTCAATATTTTTTCCAAAATATGCATGACACTGATCAATTACACTCATGTATGTTTTGTTAAACCAAATGATTCCTCGTTCAGCAGTATTGATATCCTCGGCAGACACTTGCACATCAAAAGGCTGTTTAGGGTGCATTAAACGATTGCGTACCTCAAAAGTTTTGCAAAGATCTAAAAATTTGTCTCCGTAATCCACTGTGACGGTTGTTCCGGCCGCTTTGGCAAAGAGCCGAAACGATTCTTTCATTGAATCTGGAAAAGGGAGAAATTTTGGCCTCGTTGTTTGAACGCCATTTGTTTCAATAATTCGCTTTTCTGTTAAAATTTCCATTTCTTTTAAATCAAATTGTATGCCTGAACGAATAGTCATTTTTTCTGCCATTTTGCGGAATGCAAATAGTGTTGCTTCGACAGCGGCACAAAGGCATCGAATTGCAGTACGAGACCAGAATTGCGACGGATCAGATTGCCATTGTTTGATTGCATAAGTAACGTCGGAATGAAGTGGTTGATATGTTAATCCTGAATGTCTAACCAACTTATGAAGCTCTGCAGCTTTACTTAGAAGTTCCTTTGTCTCTGACTTATTCATTACAAAAAGCGTGATTAAATCAATTTCTTCAACCGCGCGTCCTCGGCCAGCTTTTTGACCAACTCCTTGACCTTCTGCGCCTGGCTTTTGTGCGCGAGCAACACTGCGTCGTCCGTCTGGACGAGAATTGAATCGCGCAAACCGACCACCGCTATCGGCGTGCGCCGGTCTTTGGTGCGCGCGTCGTAGATGATGTTCCGTGCCGCGTCCACGTGGATGAAATCCGCCACGGCGCAATTGCCTTCCGGGTCGGCCTTGAGATGCCGCGCCAGCGCCGTCCAGGAACCGAAATCGTCCCATTCAAACACACCATCGGCCACAATGACGTTTTGCGCGTGTTCCATCAGCGCGTAATCAATTGAAATTTTTTTGATGTCGGGATATTCCTTCGCCAGAACTTTGGCGATCCCGCCGCTGCGGGACGGCTGGTTCGCCGCTTTAAACCAGCGCTGGCACGCCGCATACATTTCCGGCTGATGTTTCTGCAAACCTTCCGTGATGGTCACAAACGACCAGACGAACATCCCCGCGTTCCAGCGATACTGGCCGCTGTTGACGTATTCCAGCGCGCGATCAAAATGCGGCTTCTCGACAAATTGTTCCGCCCGGAAAAATGTGGTTTTGTATTTCTTTGCGCCCGACGGCGGCGGCAGCGCCTCACCCACGCGAATGTAACCGTAACCCGTCGCCGGTTCGGTCGGCTTGATGCCGATGGTCACAATCGCCCGGCCGCGCGCAGCCAGATCGAAGGAGTCATTCAAAACCTGCTGGAATTTTTTCTCGTCGGGAATGACGTGGTCGGCAGGCAAAACCGCCATCACGCCCATCGTCGAACGCGCGCCGACCAAGGCCGCGCCGAGCGTGACGGCGGCACAAGTGTCGCGGCCCATCGGCTCGGCAATCAGATTTTGTTTGGGGATTTTCGGAAGCTGTTTGCGGACTTCTGGCAATTGCGCCTCGTTGGTGATGACAAAAATATTTTTGGCCGGCACGAGCGGCAGCACGCGGTCAACGGCCTGCTGGAGGAACGAGCGTTTGCCCAGCAGTGTGAGCAGTTGCTTGGGCATTTTTTCGCGGCTCACCGGCCAGAACCGCTCGCCCCGGCCGCCGGCCATGATGATGACGAAACGGTCTTTGATGTCAGTTTGCGCTTTCATTTCAACTGATTGAACACAGACCCTCGGGGAAATGCAAAATCTGTTTCATGCCCCAGTCCAGCAGGGTGAGCCGGGAGCGCGACCCATCCCGGGTCGCAGCACGTACTTCAAATGAACTGTAGAGCATTAAGCGTGAGCTGGCGCTTGGACGAAACGTGGTTATCCGGCAGGCGGGTGAGTAGTTTGAGATGTGTCAGCAAACTCAAACCCAAACCTTCAACCCACCGGAGAACCACTATGAAAATCATGGTCGGAATTGACCTGCACAGCAACAACACCTTCTGCGGCCTCATGGACGAAAGCGGCCGCCGCCTCGTCCACCAAAAACTGCCCTGCGACCTCTTTACAACCCCAACCCTGAACTTCAGCCTGCAGTCGAATCTGACGTTGACGGCGGCAGTGGTGTTGCTCACGTTGGATGCCGCGCTGAACAGGACTTCCAACGCGTCGAATCTGACGTGGACGGCGACAGTGGTGTTGCTCTCAAGCTTGGGCGTCTGGTGTCCTTGGTGCCGCCGAACTCCCGTCCTCGCAACACCAAACCGACAACGTGTTTTCGGCTGCTGGTAAAAAC
>DAIRTX010000052.1:0-27146 GCA_036803685.1 Verrucomicrobiota bacterium
GCGATTCTCGTCACCGGCTGCGACAACCTGACCGTGGACAACGTGACGATGGACACCGACCGCGACGGCATTGACATTGATTGCTGCCGCAACACGATGGTTTCCAACTGCCGGATCAATTCGCCCAACGACGACGCGCTTTGTCCAAAAAGCAGTTTTGCGCTCGGCACAAATGTCATCACCGAAAACCTGACCATCGTGAACTGCCAGGTTTCCGGTTTCCAGGAAGGCACACTGCTGGATGGCACGATGAAGCCGGGCCGGGCAAAAAACGGCCGCATCAAATTCGGCACCGAGGCCAACGGCGGTTTCCGCAATTGCACCGTCGCCAACTGTACGTTTCGTGGATGCAAAGGCCTCGCGCTTGAAGAAGTGGACGGCGGCATCATGGAAAACATCACCATCAACAACCTCACGATGATGGACGTCGTCGCGTATCCCATTTACATCACCACCGGCAGCCGCAATCGCGGTCCCAACGTGACTACGCCGAGCCGGGCCCGGAACATTTTCATTTCCAATGTCGTGGCAACCGGCATTGACCCGATGAGCGGCATTCAAATTACCGGCATTCCCGGACAGCCGATCGAAGGCGTGCGCCTGGACAACATCCGGCTCGTGTTCAAAGGTGGCGGCACCAACATGGGCGTTGCGTATATGCCCAAGGAACTCGGCGCGATATATCCGGAACCGAGCCGGATCGGCACCATGCCCGCTTACGGCGTTTTTGCCCGCCACGTGAAAGGGCTGGAACTGGCGAACATCAACGTGAGTTTTGAAACCAATGACTTTCGTCCCGCGATGGCGTGCGTGGATGTGGACGGGCTTGAAGTGGACAATTTCAAAGCGCAACTCGCTCCCGGCGTGTCGGCGGCCACGTTCGATTCAGTCAAAAATGTGGTGATCCGGAACTCGCCGGTGCTGGACGGAATCATGGCGAAATAACCACGCCGGACGGGGCCGGGGACGGTGCGGTTGTGAATCAATTCGATGTTGGATGTTGGACGTTGGATGTTCTTGCGGAAATAAAATCAGCCGCACATTTTGAAAAATTCCGCCTCGCTGATGATTTTTACGCCGGTTTTTACGCCTTGACATCATCTTAAAAGGTGATTATAAGATTATTATTGTGAACCTGATAGCCATTAAAGATTTGAAACAGCCGCGCCGGTTGAAAGAGCGGTTGCGGGCCGAAAAGGAATTGCTGCTGACCAGCGACGGACGGCCCGTGGCCGTGCTCATCAATGTGGACAACGCGGAGGACCCGGAGAGCATCCTTCAGTCCATCCGCGATTCGCGCAGCCGGCTGGCGTTGAGTCGCATCCGGGAGACGGCCCGGCGCACCGGGGTGTCCCGGTTCACGCCGGAGCAGATTGACCGCGAAATTGCCGCGACGCGCAAGGCGCACAAAATCCGCCGATGAACCGCGCGGTCTTCGACACCAACGTCATCGTGTCCGGTTTCCTGTCGCCCGCCGCGCCGCCCGGCCGGATTGTCGAATGGCTGCGTTCGGGCGGCGTGCAGGCGGTGCTGGATGACCGGATTGCCGCCGAATACGCCGAAGTGCTGGCCCGTCCGGTTTTTCAACTGCCCGCCGTTGAAGTGGACATCGTGCTTGCGGCCATTCGTGCCCGGGCGTTTTGGGCTGAAGCCGCAGCCGGTCAAAGCGCAGGGAGCCTGCCGGACCCGGACGACGCGCCGTTTCTGGAATGTGCCCGGACGGCGGGCGTCCCGCTGGTCACCGGCAACCTCCGGCATTTTCCAAAATCCGTTGCGGGCAAGGTGCCGGTGCTGACCCCCGCGCAATTTGTAGCATCGCTGGGAAAATAATGGCGCGGTTCAATTTCCGTCTCACGCGCCGGATGTGGCAAAAGCCTGCGCGGAATTTCGCCGCAAGCTGAAGTGCTCTTGGATTAAAGCCTACTGCTTCAGCCGGAAGAATTGTTTCTGCCCGGAGAAATTACGGGTGAAGACGCTGTTCGTGCCGGCAGTTTGAATACCGTTGGAGATGGTGTTCCATGAGGACAGGTTGGTGCTGGTTTGCAGCGAATAATTTCCCGCCACCAACGGCCAGGTGAGCTGTAAAAGATTATTGTTGAGCGCGCTCATCTTCAAAACCGGCGGCGATGAAGTCTGCGCCAGCCAGAGCGAAGCGTTGAGTATCACCTTGCCGTTGCTGGTGCTCGGATCGGCATAGCCTTGGGCGTAATAGAGCGCATCGCCTGGGTCGCCCGTGCCGTCGTCGAATGGCGAGCTGTCGCCGGTGGTGACGAACTTGCCTGCGCCGAAAGTGCCATAGACCACGATTGCGTTGTTCGTGGCGCGGGTTGTGCCAACATTCCAGATGGCGATGGTCGTGGAAGGATTTTGATTGGTGTTGATGGCGATGGAACTCCCGTTGTTATAATAAAAATCTGCGACCGTTCCGGCTGGGCCGCGCGTGACCGGATCGGTGGAGTTCGTGTCCACGTTGAAAGTGTCGGGCGAGATGTTGTCGCCATTGTAATGAACGCCGAACGGATTGTTCTGGACAGAATTCGTCATCAGGTCGTTCAACACCCGCACGGAATCCGCGCCATCATTGTTCCGGTCGGAACCGCCGTGATCGGAGACGATGAAAAGCCCGCCGCCGTTTTTGACGAAATTGATGAGCGCCGCCTTTTCCGTCGCGGTGAAAAGGATGTTCGGCTCGACCGTCACAAAGACATTGTAATTCGTCAGGTCCTGCGCGTTGCTCCCGTCGTTCCAGGTAATGTGCCCGTTGTAAGGTAGCGTTTCGACGTGATGCCCGTTTTTGACCAGATCAATCGCCCACGCGGAAAGCGCGCCGTCCCAGTAAGTTTCCGCCGTGCTCGCCGTCACGTTCATCTGGTCGGGCGTAGGAAAACGCTGCGGATTGGATTCATTGCCTGAACCCGGCGTGCCCGAACCGTCACTGGCCGCGCTCACCTTGAGATTATGCACGTCCGCGTCAATCACCCAGTCCGCGTTGCCCGCCATCTCGGCCTTCGTCGCGTCAAAAAGAAAACTCGCCGCCCAGACGCGCGGCAAAAAAAACAGCACGATGAGTAAAATCAAAACTCCCTGTCGCCGTTGCATCAGCGAATGTAAAAACATCGGCGTAAGTTACACGCTCCGTCCGCCGCCATCAATTGCATAGACGCAAAAACTCCGCCTCGTTGAGAATCTTCACGCCGAGCTTTTGCGCCTTGTCGAGCTTGGAACCGGCTTCTTCGCCCCCCAGGACATAGTCCGTTTTCTTGCTCACGCTGCCGCTCACCTTGCCGCCGAGCGATTCGATTTTCGCCGTGGCCTCCTCGCGCGTCAGCGTCGGCAGCGTGCCGGTGAGCACAAACGTTTTGCCGGCAAACGGACCCGCAGCGGCTTGCGGTTGGTAAAGTTCGGATTTAAAGTTCAGCCCGGCCTCGCGCAATCGTTCGATGAGCTTTTGATTCCGTGCTTCGCCGTGCCATTGCCCGAGGCTTTGCGCGATGACTTCACCGATGTCGTCGGCTTCCGTCAATTGCTCCGCATTCGCGGCAAAAATGTCATCGAGCGTCGGAAAATGCCGCGCGAGCGATTTGGCCACGCCGGCGCCGACGTGCAGGATGCCGAGGCCGAACAGCAGCCGCCATAGGTCGCGCGATTTGCTGGCGGCAAGGGCATCGAGAAAATTCTTCGCGGACTTCTCGCCCATGCGTTCCAGTGCAACGACGGCTTCGAGTTTCAACTCGTAAAGGTCAGCCACATCGCGCACGAGATTGCTTTTGACGAGTAGCGCCGCGAGCACTTCGCCGCCGCCTTCGATGTCCATCGCGCCGCGCGAGCACCAATGCTCAAGCCGCCCGCGAATCTGCGCCGGGCAATCGGGATTCACGCAGCGCAGGACGACATTTTCATCTCGGAGGGACGAGTTACACGAGTCCCCATCTTCTGATTCGGTTTGGGACTCGTGTAACTCGTCCCTCCGGACGGAACGTGAAACCTTCGAGCCGCATTCGGGACAGGTTTTCGGGAACGCGAATTTTTTCTCCCCCCGGCGGCGTTTTTTCAAAACCACGTTCACAACGGCGGGAATGACTTCACCGGCTTTTTCGATGACGACGGTGTCGCCGATGCGGATGTCTTTCTCGCGGATGTAATCTTCGTTGTGCAACGTGGCGCGGCTGATGGTGCTGCCCGCGAGAAAGACGGGTTCGAGTTCGGCCACCGGCGTAAGCGCGCCGGTGCGGCCGACCTGGATGGTGATGGCCTTGAGTTTGGTTTCGGCCTGTTCGGGCGCGTATTTGTAGGCGATGGCCCAGCGCGGCGCCTTGGCCGTCGCTCCGACGTGGCGTTGCTGCTCGAACGAGTTCAGCTTGATGACCGCGCCGTCGGTTTCGTAGGCGAATTTTTTGCGGACCTTGTCGAGTTCGGCAATGGCAGCGATGAGTTCGTCCTCGGATTTGCAGAACCAGGTGCGTTCCGGCGTTTTGAAGCCGATGGATTTTAGAAAATCGAGCAACTCGGTTTGGGATTGCGGACTTTGGACTTTGGACTTTGGACTTTGGACTTCTCCAACGCCGTAAAGGATGATGTCGAGCGGGCGCTTGGCGACGATTTTTGGATCGAGCTGTTTAAGCGAACCGGCGGCGGCGTTGCGCGGATTGGCGAACATTTCCTCGCCGGCGGATTTGCGCTTGGCGTTCAACTTCTCAAATCCGGCAAGCGGCAGGAAAACTTCGCCCCGGACTTCGAGAACGCCAATTTGGGACGGCGACACGCCGTCCCTCCCAATTTTTAGCGGCACGCTGCGGATGGTTTTGAGATTGGCGGTAATGTCATCGCCTTCAGTGCCGTTGCCGCGCGTCGCACCGACGATGAATTGTCCGTCTTCGTAACGCAGGCTCACGGCGACACCGTCCACTTTTGGCTCAACCACCCATTCGAGTTTTTCGTTCGGCAAAAGTTTTTGCACGCGCTTCACAAAATCGCGCAGTTCCTCCTGAGAATAGGTGTTTTCAAGGCTCATCATCGGCACGGCGTGGCGCACCGGTTTGAATTCCTTGAGCGGCTCGCCACCGACGCGCCGGCTCGGGGAATCGGGCGTGGCGAGTTCGGGAAAGTTTTTTTCGAGGTCGAGCAGTTCGTGATAAAGCCGGTCGTAGTCGCGGTCGGAAATTTTCGGCTGCGCGAGCACATAATAGGCGCGGTCGTGGCGGCGGATTTCCGCGACGAGCTGGGCATGGCGTTTTTTGGCTTCGGCCTGTGTCACGCCAGAAGTTTAACGATACCCGAATTAAAAGGAAAGAAAGGTGAGGCCGCGTTGCCGCGCGGCCCAAATTTCAGGACGAGCGGCAGCTCGTTCCTACCAACAAAGGGAAAAACCTTTTTGACCCGGCGCCGGTACAACTCTACGCTGACGAGGTGCGCGGGAATCCGGCAAAGGCCTTTGAACTGACGAACACGCAGGTGTTTCGCCGGGCCGCCCTGCCAAAATCCTACACCGACCTTCTGGGCCGGAAATTGTTCCTGTTGCTCCTCACGATCCAGGGGCTGGGCGCGTTTGCGTTGATCACGCTGGGTGTCATGTTGAAAAAAACCGGCGTGGCGCAGAACGTGATGGGGCCGCGCATCCGGCAGGAAATCGTCCGCGCGGGCGTGGCGTTGATGCCAATGTTTATGTTTGTGGCGTTCGCGCTGGGATTTCTCGTCATCGGGCAGACGGTGTCGGCCTTGGCGCGGGTGGGCGCGACGGATTATCTCGGCTCGACGATGGTGATTGTGGTGGTGCGCGAGTTGGGGCCATTGCTGGCGGCGGTGCTGGTGCTGGCGCGCGTGGGCACGGCGCACGTGATCGAGCTGGGCACGGCCCGCGCCATGGGCGAGGTCGAGGCACTGGAGGCACTGGGCATTGACCCGGTGCATTACCTGATCGTGCCGCGCGTGTGGGGAATGATGGCGGGGATTTTTTCGCTGACGGTTTATTTGATCATCGGCGCGCTGGGGAGCGGTTATTTGTGGGCATTTCTGCAGGACGTGCCCCTGACGCCGGGGGACTATTTCAAACAACTGACCGAGGCGCTGGGCTGGCTGGATTTCGCGCTGCTGGCGCTGAAGACCGTTGCGTTCGGATTTTTCATCGCGATTGTGGCGTGTTACCACGGACTGGCGCAGCCGCTGCGGCTCGAGGAGGTTTCGCGCGTGGCGGTGCGCGCGGTGACGCAGGGCGTCATCGTGTGCCTCCTGATTGACGCGCTGTTCATCGTCCTTTACCTCGTCGCATGAACGAAAACCAAAATCCGGCGGCAATTGAGATGCGCGATGTAAGCGTCGGCGCCATGCGCGACACCAGTTTTACGGTGGTCGAGGACGTGAATTGGACGGTGGCGTCGGGTGAATTCTGGGTCATTGCCGGGCAGCAACAGTCGGGCAAGAGCGATTTTTTGAAGATGACCGCCGGGCTGATGGCGCCGGTCAAGGGCAGCTACAAACTTTTCGGCAATGAAACGCGGACGTTTGGCGAGGCGGAACTGCCCGAGCGGTTGCGGCTGGGATTTGTTTTCGAAGGCGGACAATTGTTCAATCGCCTCACCCTCGGTGAAAACGTGGCGCTGCCGTTGCAGTATCGTCACAATCTGACCGCCGCCGCCGCGGCGCAGGAAGTGGAATCGTTGCTGGACTTGATGGAACTGGCGCCGCTGGCCGACGTGACACCCGCGAACGTCGCCGCCGACTGGCTTCAACGCGCGGCGCTGGCGCGGGCGCTGGTCCTCAAGCCGGAAGTATTGCTGCTGGACAATCCATTCAGCGGACTGGGCGCGCGGCACCTGCAATGGTCGCTGCGGTTCCTCGACCGGTTGTGGCGGGGACATGAGTGGCTGGGCGGCAAGCCGGTGACGATGGTCGTGACGACGGACGATTTGTCCCGTCTGGCAGGATGGCGGGACGAGGCGCGGCGGTTCGCGCTGTTGAAAGACAGGCGGTTCACGGCGCTGGGTTCGTGGAGCAGGGTTGAAGCATCGAATGATCCGGTGGTAAAAGAATTGCTGGCGGTCCCGCTGGCGGCGACAATGTGAGGAAAACATGGCACTGCAAGATTTGACTCCGCAATTGCGAACGCGCCTCAGCCGCATGGAACGCGCGGTGGGGTGGTTTGTGTTTCTGGCGACAGCGCTGCTGCTGTTCGGCTTCGGTTATTACATTTACCACACGGCGGAGCGCAAAGGCTGGTTCGTCATCAAGGCGAAATTTCACACCTATGTCCAAAGCTCGGCCGGTTTGAAGGTGGGCGATCCGGTTTTCATGATGGGTTTCCCAGTCGGAGAAATCCTGGACGTTTTTCCGATGAAACCGCATGAAACGAACAACGTCAGGGTTGAATTTGAAATTCGCGAGCCTTTCTTCCGTTACATCTGGTCGCAAGGCTCATTCGTGAAGGTGAACGCCGCCGGTTTTCTTGATCAACGGCAGCTCGAAGTCACGCGCGGCACGAATGGTCCCGCGATCTGCGTCACCCAGCCGGGTCGCGTGCTCAAGCTGGATGAAGCTGCCAGACTCGCCGCCGCCGAGCCGGGCCGCTGGCAACTTTATCAGGATGTCTTCGACGAAAAATCCAACCTGGTTTTTCATGCTTATGCGAAGCTGGAGGAAGTGCTGGACATAACCAATTCACAACTCCTCGCGGAATGCAAATTTGAATCCAATTCCATTTACGCCTACGACAACACCGTCAACCGCAAGCGCATTGTGGCGTCATGGCATCGGCGGTCGCATCGGTACGAAAATTTCACACCCGGTTCCGAGGACGCCTGGCTGCGCGCCGTGGAGGCGCCGCCCGTTTCCGACCAGTTGCAGGCGATGATCACGCAGGTACAACAGGCGCTGCCGGGAATCCTTGCGCTGACGAACAAAATCGCCACGGTGCTGGACAACACGGTGAACGCCACGTCGAACCTCAACGCCGCCGTCGTCGAAGCCCGGCCCGCGCTGACGAACTTGGTTGTCTTGAGCGGGCAATTACGCGAGCCAGGCAGTCTGGGGGTCTGGGCGCTCGGCACCAATGGCGAGCAACAGGTGCAAAGCGCCTTGACGAATGCCAGTTTGATCCTCGCGCACACGGACACAAATCTCGAAGCGATATTCATCCATCTTTCCGACATCACCAGCAACTTGAACGCGCAGGTTCAGGCGAACACGAACCTGCTGGGTGGAATTTCAAAAGCGGTCACGGATGCGGATAATTTGGTTCAGGGACTGAAACGGCACTGGCTGTTGCGCTCGGCGTTCAAGACCAACGCGCCGCCGTCAAAGCCGAAAAAAAGCAGGTGAAGTCAGGCGGACTGCCCCAAAAACCGGCGGCAATGCTCCGGTTTTCAAACCCTGTGTCGCACCCCCTGGCCCAAAGTCTTCAGGCCACGAGAAAACAGATGAAGCCTGCGACACACAGGAGGAAGAAGACAATGACTGCGCCATCAATCGGGCCAAACCGGGCCTCTTCCGAGTGATTGGCCGGGACGAGCGCAGTATTAAAAATATGGCTCTTCCTGCTCACGTTGTAAGCAATTTTAGTCATGCCATGCAGTCGAGCATGGGCCGGGCCACCGGATGACGCGGAGGATGAACAAAAAGATGACGCGGAAAAGGCACGCAAGACAGTGTTTGTCTTGGGATTTGACAGCAAAAAAACGCGCCGGGGCACCCAGTGTCAAGCGGGCTGTCCCAAAAATCGGCGGAGGCGGTTGAGCATCACCGCGGCGAAGCGTTCGTAAGGTGCGAGCGACCGGCCGTACATTTTCATTTCGTCAATCGCCTCCAACGTCATGCCAAAATCCAGGTCGTGAAACGCGCGGCCACGCTTGACGCGCCGCAACCAACGGGTCAGATCGGTGACTTCCTCGATTTCATCCTTCTGGCCGGGATAAAACAAGACCCGCCACTCGTCGCGGCGGAAAAACCCGTCAGCCTCGCGCTTGTTTGCAAACCACGAATCGCACAGCAGCATGCAAACGGATTTGCCCGGACGTTCGCCGAGCCGGTAAAAGACCATCGGCGCAGCCGTTCCGCAAAAATGGTCGAACGCTATGTCAAGCGCATCCTCGGGCGCCGGAGTGAACCGGGTTTGAAAACCAAAATGAAAGCCGCCTTGCCCGGCGCGCGATTTTTCAACGCAAAGATTTTCCGCGAAAATCCAGATGATGTCCGTTGCGAAACCGCGTTCGGCGAGCAGCTTTTTCCAGGCGTTGAGAGCTTCCTTCAATGATGGGCGTGTGAACGGCTCGTCCGATTTCATGCCGGGATTCTAACCAGTTTGTTTCCGAAACCAATCTATAAATAATTTAATGCCCGGCTCAATTTTGACCTGCGGATTATAGCCAAGCCCGGCGCGCGCCTTCGTAATGTCGGCGAACGTGACCGGCACGTCGCCGGGCTGCAGCGGCTGACGGTCAATGACGGCTTTCTTACCGAGCGCGGCTTCGAGCAATTCGATGACGCGGCTCAGCTTCACGGTTTGTGATTCGCCGAGGTTGAAAATTTCAAAGCCGAATTCCTTTTGCGTGCAGGCGATGATGCCGCCGAGCGTGTCGGTGATGTAGGTGTAATCGCGCTCCATGCTGCCATCGCCAAAAACCGGAATCGGTTTGCCGGCGTGAATGAGCGTCGCAAACTTGCGGATGGCCAGGTCGGGCCGCTGGCGCGGGCCATAGACGGTGAACAGGCGGAGCATCGCCACATCCATGCCGTAAACGTGATGATAAACGTGGCCGAGCGACTCGCAGGCGAGCTTGCTGGCGGCATAGGGCGAGATGGCGGAAAAAATCGGGTCGCTCTCGCTGAACGGCACCTTGGAATTCACGCCATAGACCGACGACGACGAGGCGATGATGATTTTTTTGACGCGATGGTTCCGCGCTGCTTCGAGGACGTTGACCGTGCCTTCGACGTTGACGCGCTGGTAAAGCGCCGGTTCTTCGAGGCTGGGCCGCACACCGGCGCGCGCCGCCAGATGGATGATCTGGTCGAACTTCACGCTGCCAAACAATTCGTCGAGCGCGGTGCGGTCACACAAATCGCCGTGGACGAATTCGAACGGTTTGGCTCGCCCCGTGGAATAGGCCGGGCTGCCCGGCGTGGCAGGGTGCTGGACCGAATTATTCCACGGAGCGAGCGACTGGATGTCGCGGAGGTTCCGGCGCTTGAGTTGCGGGTCGTAAAACGGGTTGAGGTCATCGAACGCCCAGACGGCGTGGCCATCGCGCAGGAGACGTTCGCAAACGTGCGAACCAATGAACCCCGCGCCGCCGGTGACCAGAAAATTCATGGCCGAACGCTAGCAACCGGAGGGCAAACTGTCGAGTGCGGTGAGGATGAACAACCGAAATGAAGAGTTCATTCCCTCTCCCCACAGCGCAGCGCGGGGAAGAGGGTCAGGGAGAGGGGTTGCCTTTAAAAAATTGTCTTCTACGCTGCGCCTATGAATTCCACAAGCAATGCCCGCCGTCTCCGTCGTGAACAGACCGAAGAAGAAAAGGAATTGTGGCGCGCCCTGCGGGCGGGACGCTTTGCGGGATTCAAATTCCGCCGTCAGCATCCGTTGGGGAAATACTTTCTCGACTTCTATTGTCCCACCGCAAAGTTATCCATCGAGCTGGACGGGTTCCAGCATGGGCTGCCAGAGCAACGCCGGCGTGACGAGGAGCGCGAAAAATTTCTGGCGTCAGAGGGCGTCGAGGAATTGCGCTTTTGGAACCATCAATGGAAAAAGAACCGCGAAGGCATCATGTTGGAGATCTGGAATGCCTTGCATCGGATAACCGGCTGCGTCGCCGTGATGCGAAAGGTGCAAAACCATCGTTTTCTTCCACCGAAGGCTGATGCATTGCTTCAGCCTCCACTGAAGCCGCTTTGAAACGTGCCACCTCTTCCCGTCCCTCTCCCCCAACTCCGTTGGCGGAGAGGGGGAAAAGCTTCAGCCACCGTGCGAAGCGATGAAGCTGGCACCAGCGGAGTGTCGAGCATCAGGCTTTGGCCTTTTGCCGGGACTGGCCGTAATCGCCTTCGAGCAGGCCCCGAAACGACAGGTCTTCGTCCAGTTCCGGCCAGTGCAGGCCGAACGGCGAAATCTCGATGTGATTCAACTGTCGGTGCGTGCCGCGCGCAAGCCGCGGATTTTCCGCCACGGGAAAGCGGATTTCCACGCCGCTTTCCATGCGGACGACGATGAGGCCGTTTTCGTGAACGGTGCCGCCGGTGACCGGAAAGTTCATGGCCGAACGCTAGCAACCGGAGCGCAGACTGTCGAGTGCGGGGACATGAACAAAGCAACGCAGAAGCTAAAACGCCGGCTCCATTCCCTCTCCCCGCAGCGCAGCGCGGGGAGAGGGCTAGGGAGAGGGGGAAAAAATGCGTCCGTCAAACGTGGAAACTGTCGAGTGCAGGACTTTTGGTAGGGCGCGCACTCCGTTGCGCGCCGCTCGTCCAAATGCCAGCCAACCACGGCGCGCAACGGAGTGCGTGCCCTGCCCTCACAACCCATTCAACACGTCAATCAATTGCCGCAGGCGGCCGTAATCGCGGCGGTTGAAGCCAAAAGCGATTCGCGCCAGGTCCAGGTTGTCCCTGCCTTCAACCTCTTCCGGCGTCGGTTTGATGCATTTGATGGGTTCGCCATGGATGATGTCGGCGAAGTCTTCGTTCATCGCGGCAATGGCGGATTCCGACGGCGCGTTTTTGAGCCGGATGATGAACAAATCCTTCACGAAGCGTGTGGATTGGAAATTCCGGTAAAAGCGCGTGATGATTTTCACCGCATCGTCGGCGTTATTGGTAATCTGGTAAAGATTCAAGTCGTCGGGCGAAATCAACCCGCCCCGGAGCAGGTGCTCGCGGATGTGTTTGTCCCACGTCTTCCAATACGTGCCGCCGGGGGAATCCACGAGCACAAGCGGCATGAGCTGGCCCTTGCCGGTCTGCATGAGCGTGAGCGCCTCGTAACCCTCGTCGAGCGTGCCGAAGCCGCCGGGGAAAAGCACGATGGCGTCCGAATGCCGGATGAAAATCAATTTGCGCGTGAAAAAGTATTTGAACGTCACCAGTTTTTTGTCCTCGCGAATGACCGGATTCGCGCCTTGTTCCCACGGCAAACGGATGTTCACACCGAAACTGTTTTCGGTCCCGGCACCTTCGTGCCCGGCCTGCATGATGCCCGGTCCGGCGCCGGTGATGACCATGAAACCGGCTTTCACAATCTTGCGCCCGAAATCCACGGCCTGTTGATATTCCACTTTGTCCGATTGCGTCCGGGCCGAGCCGAAAATTGTGACCTTGCGGACGCGCGCATACGGCGCGAAGAGGCGGAAGGCATAACGCAATTCCCGCAGAGCGGTCTGGATCACACGCACGTCGCCGGTGTCCTTCATGTCGGCCAGCAGCTTGAGCGCGTTTTCGATGATGTCGGCGACCTGAGCTTCATTGTGGCCGCCACCCTTGTAAACGATGAGTTCCTGGATGCGGCGTTGTAATTCCAAATCGGCGGGTTTGGCCGCCCCATTTCCTTTAATCATGCGGGCAGAATAACTTTGCGGCAGGTAAAAGCAACCGCTCGCTTTTGCGCATTGACAACGGCGGCGGAAAAACTATTCTACGCGCCCATTTGCGAGAACCAGCCTCAGACGGCTTGTCTCGACCAGGAAAGGAAGTGAGTTGCGTTGACCGAAATTAGATTAAAAAAAGGCGAACCCGTGGAACGTGCGTTGCGGCGACTGAAGAAAAAAGTCGACCGCGAAGGAACCCTCAAGGTCGTGCGCAGTCACCGGCATTTTGAAAAGCCGAGTGAAAAGCGGCGCCGCAAGGAAAAAGCCGCGCGCTTTTCCGCGATGCTCAAAGCGCGTTACGCGGATTTATAATTGGATGGCTTTGTCAGGCCGGTCGCGGCTGAATTTTTGTCGCGCCCGGCCTTTTTCAAGGGAGTATCGGAGTGATGCAGATTCCCAATACTCCATCACTCCAACACCCCAATCGGAACCATGTATTCGCTTTCCACCTGCTGGAATTCCAAACGCCACACGGACGGTCGCGCCATGCTGCGCGAAATCCGCGACCTCGGCTTTGAATACGCCGAACTCAGCCACGGCATCCGGCTCGGTCTCCTGCCCGGCATCCTGGAAGCCGTGGACGCGGGCGAGATTAAAATTTCCAGCCTCCATAATTTTTGTCCGCTGCCGCTGGGCGTGAATCATGCCTCGCCGAACCTCTACGAATTTTCCGACGAGCGGGCGCGCCAGCGCGAACTGGCGGTCAAGTACACGCTCAAGACCTTTGAATTCGCCCAGCGCGTCAAGGCGCCGGCCGTCGTGCTGCACCTCGGCAGCATGGACTTGAAGGATTACACCGGCAAACTGACCGAAATGCTCGAACGCGACGGGGAAAAATCGCCCAAATACGAAAAGCTCCGCGCCGAGGCCGCCGCCAGACGCGAAGCCAAAAAGGGAAAAGCCGTCGAGCGCGTTTATGAAACGCTCCGCATCATTCTGCCCGAAGCCGAAAAGTGCGGCCTCAAACTCGGCATCGAAAACCGGCAGGCGCTCGAGGAAATTCCGCTGGAAAGCGACTTCGAGTTTTTCTTCCGCGAGTTTGACAGTCCGAACGTGGTTTATTGGCACGACACCGGCCACGCGCAAATCAAGGAAAACCTCGGCTTCCTTCACCACACCCAGCATCTCGAATCGCTCGCCGCGCGCCTGGCCGGATTTCACATTCACGACGTGCAGTTTCCCGCGCACGATCATGCCGCGCCCGGCTCCGGCACGGTTAACTTCGCCGCGCTCAAGCCGTTCGTGAAACCGGGCCACATCAAGGTCCTTGAACTCAATCCGTCATTGCCCGTTGAAGCGGTCAAATGCGGCATCGCTCACATCAAAATAACCTGGGGCAACGAGTGATTTTGAATTCCCGACTGGCGATTGGCGGGCGTTGTTCCGGCAAGCTTGACAGGAAACCGGACAAAGCAAAAGATGTTGGATGTGGAGGCGCCAGCTTAGCTCAGCGGTAGAGCAACGGTTTTGTAAACCGTGGGTCGTCAGTTCAATCCTGACAGCTGGCTCCACTTCCAAACTGCGGGTGCAGCAATGGAAGTTGCGTGGCAACAAATGCAACTGGTGGTCAAGACCCCAAAATCGGAGGGCGGAGCTCCGCGACGCCCTGAAATTGGGGGCTCGCAGAGCTCGCCCCTCCGAAAATTCGACGATGCGGCCAACGATTCGGTGCAAATCGAAGGCACGAATTTCGCCGCCACGTTCAGCCGGCCGGCGGGGACGCTGACGTCATTGGTTTATGACGGACGGGAAATGCTGGCTTCCGATAAAAAGGTAGCGCAGGCGTCCCGCCTGCCCAACGTAAGTGGTCCGTCTGCCATTTCGATTTATCCAGCAGCAGGCGAGACGCCTGCGCTACTTTCCGGTCCGATATTGCAGGTTTATCGCGCACCGACGGACAACGACAAAGGCTTTGGCAAGTGGCTGGCGGGCGATTGGAAGCGGGCGGGCCTCGACCAGGTCGAGCGTCACGTGGATTCATTTCAAGTCACTCAAACCAAATCCAACGAAGTCCGGGTTACGGTCATCGCCACCAGCACAGCAACGGACGGGGCGTTTGTTCACCGCGTTATTTGGACGGTGCGGGGTGACGGTTCACTGGACCTGGATAATGAATTTGAACCGTCCGGCAAACTTCCGCCGTTGCCGCGCATCGGCGTGGTCATGCGCGTCGCCAGTGCGTTTGAAAACTTTCGCTGGCATGGCCGCGGGCGTGGGAGAATTATTCCGATCGCAAACGCAGCGCCGACGTGGGCATTTGGTCGGGCACGGTGGCCGGGCAATACATTCCGTACGTGAAACCGCAGGAAACCGGCAACAAGGAGGACGTGCGCTGGCTGACGTTGACGGACACGAACGGAACCGGCCTGCTGGTGGCGGCCCGGGAAAAGCCGATGGCGGTGTCCGCCATCCATTTTACCGCCGCCGACCTGGCCGCCGTGCGGCATAATTATGAATTAAAGCCGCGCCCGGAGGTGGTGCTATCGCTGGACGCCAAACAATCCGGCCTGGGCGACAGCCGTTGCGGGCCGGGGGTGCTGGAACGTTACGCGGTTTTACCAACGAAAACGCATCATTTGCACCTGCTGCTTCGCCCGTATCCGGCGCCCGGCGCAGCGGACAGGTGATTATTGCCAATCCGCGTAAAAATTCTGCCAATCTTTGGCAAGGCACTTGACAGAAAAAATTTATTGTCTAAGTTCAAACGCAGTGGTCAGTAAACTGTCAAACTTGAAACTGAGCAGTCTATGGACATACATCATCCCTTCCTGAGTGAATTCCCCGAACATCGCGAAACCGTCCGGCACCTGCGCCTGGGCGACAACAAATTCCGCCAGATGTTTGAGGAATACCACCATTTGGATGACGCCGTCTGCCGGATTGAGGAGGAAATTGAGTTCGCCACCGATCAGGAGATTGACGAACTGAAGTTCAAGCGTGCCAAACTCAAGGACGCCCTCTATTCCGCAGTCAGCCGCGCCACGGTCGCGGCGCAATAAGCGTCAGGTTTTGCCGGCTTCTGCCGGCGCCGCCGATGGTCGCTTTAATGCGATTCGGCGGCGGCTTTCCGTTTCTTCGCCTCTTCAATCACCTTTTCCGCCGCGTCGTGCGGCATTTCCTCGTAATGGCTGAAATCCTCCGTGTGCACGCCGCGGCCGCCGGTCAGTGAACGGAGATTGCTGGAATAGTGATAAAGGTCCTTCACCGGAACCTGCGCCTTGATCACCTGGAAACCGCCGTCGGTTTCAATGCCCTGGATCCGGCCGCGCCGGCTCGACAAATCGCCCATCACTTTGCCCATGCAATCGTCCGGAATGTGAATCTCAATGTTGTTGATCGGCTCCAGCAGACACGGCCGCGCGGCTGTAAACGCCTCCTTGAACGCAAAATAACCGGCGATCTGGAACGCGATGTCCTTCGAATCCACCGGGTGCATCTTGCCGTCGTAAAAATCAATCTTCACGTCCACCACGCGGCAGCCGGCGAGGATGCCCTCGGTGCAGGCCTGGTTCACGCCCTTCTCGACGGACGGCACGAACACGCGGTCCACGTTCTGGCCGACCAGCGAGCTGGTGAATTCCAGGCCCGTGTCGCGCGGCTTCGGTTCGATGCGCATCCAGACCTCGGCAAATTGTCCGGAACCGCCGGTCTGCTTCTTGTGGCGGTATTTTGAGTCCGCCTTGGTCTTGATGGTTTCCCGATACCGCACGCGCGGCTCGGTCAATTCGACATGGATGTTGTGCCGGCGGCGCAACCGGTCGGCCACGACTTCCAGATGCAATTCGCCCTGCGCGGAGATGACGGTCTGGTGCAGTTCGGAATCCACGAAATAGAGGAAGGTTGGATCTTCCTCATGCAACGCGGCGAGGCCGGAGGCGATTTTGTCCTCCTCGCCCTTCACCTTGGCGACCAGCGACGCGTGGATGTTCGGCTTGGGATAAACGACCTTCGGCAACCTCACGGCCTTCTTGGCGTGGCACAGCGTGTTGCCGGTGTGCGTGTCCTTGAGTTTGACGGCCGCGGCGATGTCTCCGGGACCGAGGGTGTTGACCGCCTCGCGGTTCTGGCCGTTGAGCAGATAAATCTGTCCGATGCGCTCATTGACTTTGCGGTCGCTGTTGAACAAATCCATGCCGGTGGAAACCGACCCCGAATAGACGCGGAAGAACGACAGCTCGCCGAAATGCGCCTCGGACATCGTCTTGAAAATATAAAGCACCGGTTCGGGATCGTCCAAGCCGACCTCCACTTCCGCGTCGCTGGCATTGACCGCCTTGACCTTCTTGCGGTCCACGGGCGACGAGCCGTATTTGGCGATGAAATCCATCAGGCGCGCGACGCCGATGTTATTTTCCGCCGAAGTGCAAAACAGCGGGATGAACAATTCCTTTTGCACCGCCGCGTGGATGCCGACGCGAAATTCCTCCTCCGACAACCCACCCTTCTCGAAAAACTTGTTCATCAACTCGTCGTCGGACTCGGCGATGTGTTCGATCAATTGGCGGTGCAATTCCTTGACCTTCGCCTCCCATTCGCCGGTGGCCGGCTCTTCCTTGTATTTGCCGCTGGAATCGGTGGCGTAGGTCACAATTTCATTGCGCAACACGTCCAGTACGCGGTTGAAGCCGGGGCCGGGATTCATCGGAACGCTCAACGGAAAAACGTGCCGGCCAAACCGTTCCTGCACCTGGCGCACCATCGCGTCGAAATCCACGTTCTCCTTGTCCAGCGCGTTCACCACGATCATTTTCGGGATGCCGTAGCGGGTCGCGTAATCCCACACCCGGTCGGTGCCGACGCCGACACCGTGTTGCGCATGAATGACCACCAGCGCGAAATCGCCGACGCGCAACGCGCCCAGTCCTTCGCTGATGAAGTCGAGATAACCCGGGGTGTCAATGACGTTGAACTTTTTCCCCATCCACTCCGTGTGCAGCAGCGACGCCGAGACCGAAATCTGCCGGTTCTTTTCGCTGACATGATAGTCCGACGCCGTCGAACCGTCCGCGATGCGGCCCATGCGCGAGATGACGCCGCCGCACGCGAGCATCGCCTCGCAGAGCATCGTCTTGCCCGACGAAGCGTGACCGACGACGGCGAAGTTACGGATGTCTGCCGGAGCGTAATTTTTCATAGTGGAATTTCTTTCAATTTGGAAACAGTGGAAACCGCAACCGCCCGCGACTCAAAGGAGCGCGGCCCGTTTGAAGACAAATGCAACCTGGCAAAAGCCGGTCGGGGACAGGCGGCGATGATTTGCATGGGCAATTTAATAACCGACCCGCCACCCTGCTGAAAAGCAAAGTTTGGCTTTATTGCATCAAATCTTGCCATGCGGCGCGCCGCCGCGACTCCCCCATTTGACGGCCGGATTTCCCCATCGAAGCCATTACCCAACCTCCCTTCACCCATTTTTGGCAAAGACCGTGTATTAATTGGCTTGGATTCAAATATGTCTTGAATTAGCGCCGCTCGCGCAACATGTTGTGTGAGCCGGTAAAAAATTTCATGGAAACGATATGAGCGCACAAAAAGTTCGAATAGCCTGGATCCAGGGCGGCGCGGCCAAGTGCGAAATTCTCCCGCCGCTGCCACCGCGTCTTTTTCGTCTGGTGCTCCTCGGGGCGCCGGGCGTGGGCAAGGGAACCCAGGCCGAATTGCTCTGCGAACGGCTGGGCACCTGCCACCTTTCCACCGGCGACATTTTCCGCGCCGCCAAATGCCTCGCCGAGGGCGAGCGCAGCCCGGCGCTGGGAGCCGCGCTCGGCTACATGCGGCGCGGCGACCTGGTCCCCGACCAGACCGTGCTCGATCTCATCCGCGAGCGCACTGGTTGCATCCGCTGCCGCGGCGGGTTTCTACTCGACGGATTTCCGCGCACGGTCGCGCAGGCGGAGGCTTTCGCCAAAATCATGGAGCAGGAGCAAATCCCGCTCGACGCCGTGTTGAATTACGATTTGCCCATCGAAAAAGTTGTCGCGCGCCTGAGCGGCCGGCGCACCTGCCCGGATTGCAAGGCGGTCTTCCACGTGACCGCGCTCCCGCCGCGCGTGGAAGGCGTTTGCGATCATTGCGGGACAAAACTCCAGCAACGCGAAGACGACCGGCCCGAAGCCATCCGCGTGCGCATGGAGGTTTATGAAAAGAGCACCAAACCGCTGACCGACTTCTACCAGCAACGCGGCTTGCTGTTGACCATCGAGGCCGAGGGCACGCCGGAGGAAATTTACCAGCGCACCCTCACCGCGCTGGGTTCCGCCCGGGGCGGCAAGCTGCGCCACCCGTCGCGGACCAACGCGGATTGACTTGAAACTTTTTGCCTGTGGCCGGTGATTCTTCACCCGGCGCATCTCCCGGGCGTGTCGCTCAAATCATTTTCCGCTTCGGATGTGGGGCAGACATTCCTGTCTGCCGGTTCTGGGGACTTTCCAGTCCCCGGATTCCCCGTCAAACTGTCAGCTTTGGTCCGCGAAGTTGGAAAACTTCGCAACCGGCAGGCTCGAAAGCCTGCCCTGCCATTTGGGCAACACGCCCACCATCGGGCAAGGAATGTGGGCATTTTGCCAAGAGTCGTGTAGTGACACTTCCGCCGTGGACTTAACGTGCCAGTGAGAATTGTGGAAGCAGCCAGTCAAAAACACTTGAACTCGACCGCAACCAGACCATTCAACGGGAAAGAACGCCTTGCGATTCCGGAGACGGCCTTTGGCTGCCCGCGCGATTTTCTCAACAACCGCTTTGTGTATGCGGTGATTTCAGCACGCGCCCACGGCTTGTCGCTGGGCGTAAACATGAATCCCGACAAATACTGCAACTTCGACTGTCTCTATTGCGAGGTGGACCGCCGGAATGCTCCGCGCGAGGCGAAGCTGGACGTGGACGCGATGGCCGCCGAGCTTCACAAAACGCTCGCGTTCGTGATGGCGGGAAAATTGCACGAACGTCCGTTTTATTCCGCGCTGTCGGAGGAATTGTTCACGCTGCGCCACGTGGCCCTGAGCGGCGACGGTGAACCGACCCTCGCGCCGAATTTTGCCGAGGCCGTTGAATCAATCGTGCATATCCGGGCGCTGGGCGAATTTCCGTTCTTCAAAATCGTGCTGATTACGAATGCCACCGGGCTGGACCGGCCCCAGGTGCAGCAGGGGTTGAAACATTTCACGAAGTCCGACGAAATCTGGGCCAAGCTGGACGGCGGCACGCAGGCGTTATTCAACCAGGTGGACCGGTCGGACGTGCCGCTGGAGAAAGTGCTGTCCAACATCCTGCTGGTCGCCCGCCAGCGCCCGGTGATCATCCAAAGCCTGTTCCCGGCCATCAACGGCGAAGAGCCGCTGTCCAAAGAAATCGAGGAATACGCGCATCGGCTCAAGGAATTGAAGGCGGCGGGTGCGAACATTCCACTCGTGCAGATTTACTCCGCCACGCGGCCGATGTTTCACGCGGAGTGCGGACATCTGCCGTTGAAAACGCTTTCCCACATCGCGCAGACCGTGCGTCACGTGTCCGGCTTGAAGGCGGAAGTGTTCTGAAAAATCCGAAATCCGAAGGTCGAAACCCGAAAGAATTCCGAAGATCGGCACAATCAGTTTCCCGCTGAATTTACGATATTCGATTTACGAGTCTCGCCCCAATCCCCGCCTGTCTCCATTCCAAGTTGAATGCCTGCACTACGTTTTGGAGCGCCGGCCTCCGGCCCGGCTCTCAGCGAATGTGAACAGGAGCTAACGGAGGAAGCCCAACGGCGTCCGCCGTCCGCTGGCCGCACGTGATTCAACACTGACGACTTTGCTTTTGATGAGCTTCACGGGCTACCTCTCCCCGCAAGTTGACGAACAAACTGTGCTTGGCGTTTGATTTTAGCGGCATCAGCGTCAATCAGCGGTTCAAACTCTTTGCGCCTTGGCGTCTCCCGCTCGCGCGTCAGCGGAGTTGCGTTAAATGAATCCGCATCCGGCGGGCCGTGCCGATTTGGAAATCGGCGCTCCCATCGGCGTTTACCCACGTTTGAACTTCGCTCGCCAGAAGACATGCAAATCTTTGCTTCAGGTGAAGCAAAGATTTGTCATCCATTTGAAAACCTCAAGGCGCAGCCGCGCTACGGCTGGGCGTTGAGAAAACCCGCGTTCCTCCGCATTTTTCCGCATTTTTCCGCCGGACGAATCCCGTTACGGCACGGAATAAGTGGAGATGGCCCGCATGTATTGCGCGCGCTCAAAGGCGCTGGGCGCCGGGCAATTTTTTTGGCTCAGGCTGCCCTTGAGTTGCGTGACGGATTCATATTCATGCTCTTCCATCCACGCGACGAGTTCGCGTTCGATGACGCTGATTTGCCCGACGCCGTGCCGGATGAGCGTGGAACAGAGCATGGTCACGTCCGCCCCGGCCATGAGCATTTTCAAAACGTCGGACGCGCGATGGATGCCGCTGGTGGCCGCCAGACTGCATTTGAGACGGCCGTAAAGGATGGCAATCCAGCGCAATGGAACGCGCATGGCCATCGGCGTGCTCAACAAAATGTTGGGTTTGACTTCCAGCGTGTCCAAATCAATGTCCGGCTGGTAAAACCGGTTGAACAGCACCAGCCCATCCGCCCCGGTCTCGTTCATCCGCTTGGCCATGTTGGCAAAGTTGGTAAAGAACGGACTGAGCTTCACCGCCACCGGAATCGTGATCTCGGCTTTCACCGCTTTGAGAACGTCCAGATAGGTTTGTTCGACCTCCCCGGCGGGCAGGTTCATGTTCGTGGGAATGTAATAAATGTTCAACTCCAGCGCATCGGCGCCCGCCTGTTGAACCAGCTTGGCATATTGCGTCCAGCCGCCGGGGGACGAGCCGTTCAAGCTCGCGATGATGGGAATTTTCACGGACTTTTTCGCGTTGGCGATGTGCTTGAGATAATCCTCGGGGCCGAGGTGATATTCCTCCGGCTCCGGAAAATACGTCAGCGCCTCCGCAAAACTGAACGTGCCGCTTTCCATGTAATGGTTCAGTTCCAGGCGGTCCTGGCGCAATTGCTCCTCGAACAGGGAATACAGCACCACCGCCGACGCCCCGGCGTCCTCCATGCGTTTGAGGTTGTCAATTTCCTCCGATAGCGGCGAGGCCGCCGGCACCAGCGGCGTGCGCAGTTTCAAACCGAGATAGGTCGTGGTCAGGTCCATAAGTATTGGCGTGATGCGTGAAACGTAAAACGTGAAAGCCTACGATGGTCGAAGGCATTTCACGTTTCACGCATCACGTTTTCATTTTCTTGTTAAGGTTGCTGGTCCGCCGTGGCGGACGGTTTGGACGGCGCGGCCGGAGCGGCGCCGGACTTCAAATCGCGCCCGGACAAATACTGGTAAAATTTCCAGCGGCGGTCGGCATCCACCTGGGCCTGGGCGAAGAGCTTTTTGGCCTCTTCCGGTTTGCTCTTGGTGAGCATCTTGAAACGGTTTTCCGAGAGCAGATAATCCTGCACTTTGGTTTTCGCCGCCTGTGAATCCAATTGCAACGGATTCTCCCCGACTTCGGTCCGGCGCGGGTCGTAGCGATACAACAGCCACTGGCCGGATTCCACCGCGAGCTTCTGCTGGCGCGCGCCGACGCCCATGTCCAGCGCGATGCCGTGCGCGATGCAATGGCTGTAGGCGATGATGAGCGACGGGCCGGGATACGATTCCGCCTCCACAAACGCGCGCAGCGTCTGCTCGTCCTTCGCGCCCATCGCGACGCTGGCCACATAGATGTTGCCGTAGGTCATCGCGATCAGGCCGAGGTCTTTCTTGCCCATCGGTTTGCCGCCGGCGGCAAACTTGGCCACCGCGCCGCGCGGCGTGCTCTTGGACATCTGTCCGCCCGTGTTGGAATAAACCTCCGTGTCGAGCACGAGCACGTTCACGTCGCGCCCGCTCGCCAGCACATGGTCCAGGCCGCCGTAGCCGATGTCGTAGGCCCAGCCGTCGCCGCCCAGAATCCACACACTCTTTTTGGCAAGCATGTCGGCGATGGGCAGCAGCAGTTTCACCTCGGGCGAGTCCAGCTTCGCCAGCTTTTGCTTCAAGGCGGCCACGCGCTCGCGCTGTTCGTAAATCCCGGCTTCATCGGTCTGACCGGCATTGACGATGCCGTTCACGAGGTCGTCGCCCAGTTGCGGCGCGAGTTTTTTCACCAGTTCCGCGGCGAATTCCTTTTGCTTGTCAATCGAAACGCGGAAGCCGAGGCCGAACTCGGCGGCGTCCTCGAAGAGCGAATTGTTCCACGTCGGGCCGCGACCGCCCTTGTCCACGCAGTAAGGCGTGGTCGGCAGGTTGCCCCCGTAAATCGAGGAGCAGCCGGTGGCGTTGGCGATGACCGCGCGGTCGCCGAAAAGCTGCGACAACATCTTGATGTAGGGCGTTTCGCCGCAGCCCGAGCACGCGCCGCTGAACTCGAACAACGGCCGCATGAACTGTTGCTGGCGGAGCTGCGTGACCTTGAGTTTGCGCCGGTCGAATTCGGGCAAGGTGATGAAGAAATTCCAGTTCTCCCGCTCTTGCGCCCGCAACGGCGCCTGCGGACGCATGTTGATGGCCTTGAGCTTGGCTTCGGTCTTGTTGCGCACGGGGCAAACATCCACGCACAGCGCGCAGCCGGTGCAATCCTCGGCGGCGATTTGCAGCGTGAAACTCATCCCTTTGAACTCCGGCACGCGCGCGGCAGTGCTCTTGAAAGCCGCGGGCGCGCCTTTGAGCGCCGCCGATTCATAGACTTTCGCCCGGATCGTCGCGTGCGGGCAGATGGCCACGCACTTCAGGCATTGGATGCAGATTTTTTCGTCCCAAACCGGAATGTCCAGCGCGAGGTTGCGCTTCTCGTATTGCGCCGTGGCGGTCGGGAACGTGCCGTCCACCGGAAACGCGCTCACGGGCAGGTCGTCGCCCTCGCCGGCGGTGAGTTTGCCCAGCACGTCCTTCACGAATTGCGGCGCGTTGGGCGTGACCGGCGGCAACAACCCGCCGCTGCCGTTCGCGTTCTTCGGCACCGGCACTTCGTGCAGATGCTCCAACGTGTTGTCCACCGCCTTGAGGTTCATCGCCACCACTTCCTCGCCTTTTTTGCCGTAGGTCTTCTTGATGGAATACTTGATGGACTCGATGGCCTTGTCCCGGGGCAGCACACCGGACAACGCGAAGAAACAAACCTGCATGATGGTGTTGATGCGTCCGCCCATGCCACTGTCCCGCGCCACCTTCGTCGCGTCAATCACATAAAACTTCGCCTTCTTGGCAATGAGCGATTTCTGCAACGGCGTCGGCAGCTTGGCCCAGACTTCATCCTTCGCGTAAGGCGTGTTCAGCAGGAACGTGCCGCCGGGCACCAGCGGTTTGGCCATGTCAAACTTTTCGAGGAACATCGGCAGGTGGCAGGCCACGAAATTCGCGCGGCTCACCAGGTAGGTGGAGCGGATCGGCTCCGGCCCGAACCGCAGGTGCGACACCGTCATGCTGCCGGATTTCTTGGAATCATAGACGAAATAGCCCTGCGCGTAATTGTCCGTGCCCTCGCCGATGATCTTGATGGAATTTTTGTTCGCGCCCACCGTGCCGTCCGCGCCCAGGCCGTAAAACATCGCGCGAATCACATTGTCGGGTTCGGTCGAAAATTCTGGGTCCACCGGCAGGCTGGTGTGGGAAACGTCGTCGGTGATGCCGACCGTGAAATGATTTTTCGGCTGCTTCTGCTTCAGATTGTCGAACACCGCCTTGACCATCGCGGGTGTGAATTCCTTCGACGACAAACCATACCGTCCGCCGACAATCTTCGGCATCGTCTTCAGCTTGCCGAAACCGTTCATCAACGCTTCCGCCAGCGCGGTGACGGCATCCTGATAAAGTGGTTCGCCCGTCGCGCCCGGCTCCTTGGTTCGGTCCAGAACCGCGATGGACTTCACGCCGACCGGCAGCGCCTCGACGAACTTGCACGCGTCAAAAGGCCGATACAACCGCACTTTCAATACGCCGACTTTCTCGCCCTTTTTGACGAGGTAATCCACCGTTTCATGCGCCGCTTCGCAACCGGAACCCATCAGCACGATCACGCGCTCGGCGTCCGGCGCTCCGACGTAGTCGAACAGCTTGTAGGCGCGGCCCACCACCTTCGCAAATTGATCCATCGCGTCCTGCACGATTTGCGGACAGGCGGTGTAAAACGTGTTGCACGCCTCGCGGCCCTGGAAGAACGCATCGGGATTTTGCGCCGTGCCGCGCAGCACCGGCCGGTCCGGCGACATCGCCCGGGCGCGCAGTCCGGCAATCAGCTTGTCGTCAATCAACGCCCGCAAATCCGCGTCCGTCAGCATTTCAATCTTCTGCACCTCGTGCGAGGTGCGGAAGCCGTCGAAGAAATGCACGAAAGGGATCCGCGAGCGCAGCGTGGCCGCCTGCGCGATGAGCGCGAAATCCACCGCCTCCTGCACGCTGGCCGAACCGAGCATGCCCCAGCCAGTCGAGCGGCAGGCCATGATGTCGCTGTGATCGCCGAAGATGGAAAGCGCATGGGTGGCGATGGCGCGGGCGGTGACGTGAAAGACCGCGGGTGCAAGTTCGCCCGCGATTTTGAACATGTTGGGGATCATCAGCAGCAGGCCCTGCGACGCCGTGAACGTGGTGGCGAGCGAGCCGGTCTGCAGCGCGCCGTGGACACTGCCCACCGCGCCGCCTTCGCTTTGCAACGCCACGACCGACGGGATGGTGCCCCAGAGATTCTTTTTGCCTTCCGACACCCACTGATCGCAGAACTCGGCCATCGGCGAGGAGGGCGTGATGGGATAAATGGCCATCACTTCATTCAGGCGGTAGGCGACGTTGGCGACGCCTTCGTTGGCATCAACGGTAAGTTTGGGTCTTGTGCTCATATCGGTGAAAAATGTAACAAATCAAACATCGCTGCGACATTGAAAATGGCCGTTACGTTGGGGGAATTCACAGTAACTTCCCTCCAGCCGACAACCCTGAAATCAGGTTAAATCAGCGCTGCCCGGACACCCCCACCTTTTTTGTCAAAGAAACAACATTCGTTGCTTCCCCCACTCAAAAATTCAATGCTGTATGCCTGCTCGCGCGATAGCGGAGTTGAGGGTTGAGCGTTGAGAGTTGAATGCGGCTTTCGGAGGGGCGAGTTATACGAGCCCCAAACTTTAACCACAATTGAACACGATTTTGAACACGATTTTTATTTGCCGCAAAAAGGCACAAAAAACGCAAAAATGTTCAACGCCGGCTCCCAAGGTAGCACGGGCGCCTCGCCTGTCCCTTTCGGCGCCCCGCCGGAAGACTTGTCTTCAAATTGGAAGTTCGATGTTGAATGTTCGATGTTCGATGTTTTCCCTTCCTCCTCGTCCTCGTCCTCGTCCTCGAATTTCCATTCCCAATATTCGATGTTCGGTGTCCCGTCCCGCGTTTGCGGGACGGTCCCCATTTCCCAGTTCGTCCTCGTTCCTTGGCGCGGCGAAGTGCAACGAAGACGGCTCGTCCTCGTCCTCGATTTTATAGATTTGAATGCCCGCTCGCGACACCGACTTTGTCGCGTGCTCGCGGAAACGGAGTTTATCGGAGCCTGCCTGCCCTGCATAGCCCCTGTCCACCATAGCCGGGCAAAGGTGGATGCCCTCCAGCTTGTCGCGCAAAAGCGTAGCGACGGCGGACCCGTCCTCCATAGCCTTGGCGAAGGAGGATTCAATATTCCCCACCGCGTGAGGCTGAAAGCCTTTTACGCGAGCCCACCGCGTGGCGCGGCAGCGCTTTACGCGAGCCCACCGCGTGGCGCGGCAGCGCTTTACGCGGCCTCAAATCCTATCCAACGGACTTTTGACCCCCAACCCCGGCTTCTGCATCACGTGCAGGTAAATCATTGTCGTCGCTACGTCTTTATGTCCCAATAAATCCTGCACCGTCCGGATGTCATAACCGGCTTCCAATTGGTGCGTGGCAAACGAATGCCGCAGCGTATGACACGTCGCCGGCTTCTTCAACCTGGCCAGGCGCACCGCTTCCTTCATCATCCGTTGCACAGCCAGTTCATGGACATGATGCCGCCGCACCATCCCCGTTCGCGGATCTTTCGACAGTCCTGCAGCCGGAAATATATACTGCCAGGCCCATTCAAGATCCGCGTTCGGATATTTCCGGGCCAGCGCGTGCGGCAGATGGACCCGGCCAAAACCGTCTGCCACATCTGTCTCGTGCAGCAACTTCACCCGTTCCAAATGCGTTTGGAGTTCCGCCTTCAGGCGGTCGGGCAGCATCGTCATCCGGTCCTTATCTCCTTTGCCCTCCCGCACCACAATCTGGTTCCGTGCGAAATCCACGTCCTTGACTCTTAATCGCAAGCACTCCATGAGGCGCATCCCGGTCCCGTACAACAACCGGATGATCAAACTGCCGGTTCCGGGCTTCAATGCCACCAACACTCGTTGCGTTTCTTCCTGGGTTAAAACGACCGGCAGCCGCGCAGGACGCTTGACCCGCGCAAATTCTCCCAGATCGCCGAGCGGTTGCTGCACCACCTGCTCATAGAGAAACACCAGCGCGTTGAGCGCCTGGTTCTGGGTGC
>DAIRTX010000053.1:0-27141 GCA_036803685.1 Verrucomicrobiota bacterium
CGTGTAACCGCTGTCCTGACGCTTGAAATTCACCTCGTTCTTTTTGACGTAGGCGGCGAACACGTCGTCCGCGCTCATGCCCAGCACCTGCGCGAGGCTGATGAGAAAATGAAAAAGATCAACGACCTCGACGCGCGCGTTCTGATCGTCGAATTTCTGATACTTCGCCCACCATTTCCACGGCACGCTGTCGGTGAGTTCGGCGATTTCCTGTGTCATGGCGCGGCAATAATTCAAAATCCACCTGGTTTTTTCCTCCTCGCTCATGCCCCCGGTTTTGACGCCGATGCGTTCGTTGAGGGCCTTTTGCATGCGGAACAATTCGCGGAATTGGTCGGGTTTTTCCATGCGCCAAGCATTTGTTGGCGGCAGGCGGGAAGCAAGCCGAAAACGTGAAACGTGAAACGTGAATCCTTTCCCGTCACCCGTCACCCGTCACTTGTCACTTGTCACCTGTCGCCTGACCGCCTATAAAAACTTCATGCCAACGCTTCTGACCCATGGCGGCCCGGTGATCTGGCTGATTATGCTCGCCGCGGCCATTGCCCTCGCCACCTTCATCGAGCGCGTGCTCTATTGCCACCGCTCGCAAATCAATTCCGCCGAATTCCTCAACGGTGTCCGCACCGTGCTAAAACGCGACAACGTCGTCGAGGCCATTTCCATCTGCGACGCCACGCCCGGCCCCGTCGCGCGCATCGTCAAAACGGCGATTCTCAACCGCGATCGCGGACGCGACCGCGTGCGCGAAGCGGTCGAGGAAGCCGGCCTCACCGAAGTGCCGCGGCTTGAAGAGAAATTGAATCTGCTCGCCACCATCGCTCAAATCGCGCCGCTGCTGGGTTTGCTGGGCACCATCATCGGCTTCATGGATGTTTTCAGCCAGATGCAGGAAGCCGGTTTGTATGCGCACCTTGGGCAGCTTTCCCACGGCATCTGGCAGGCGCTCATTTGCGCGGCAGCGGGCATCGCCGTGGCCATTCCCGTTCACGCCGGCTACAACTATCTCGTCAGCCGCATCAATAAAATCGTCCTCGACATGGAACGCGCCGCCGCCGAAATCGTCAACATCGTCACCGAGAACGGAAACGGCAAACCTTCATGAAATTTCCACGCAATGCCCGGCTGCTGCGCAGCCCGTTTGACCTGGCGCCGTTCGCCGCGGTTTTGTTTCTGCTGGTCATTTTCCTGATGCTCGGCGCGCTCGTGCCCATAGCCGGCCTGCCGCTGCAATTGCCGGTGGCGGACAACCTGCCCGGGACCGACAAACCGACGGTCACCGTTGCCGTGGACGCCAATGGACGATTTTATTTCGCCAATCAAATTGTCGCTGAAGATAAATTAAAATCAGCCCTCACCAATGCCGTCCAAAATTCCCGCGAACCGCTCACGCTCGTCATTCAGGCCGACAAAGCCGTGACTTACGACCAGTTCATCCATCTGACGTTGCTCGCGCGCGACGCCGGCATTCAAAACGCGCTGCTCGCGACGTTGCCGCGCGTCGTCACCGCGCCCGCCGGACCATGAACGCTGCTTCCGCCGAACCGCATCCGACCGGACTTGCGGGAACGACCCGGACTGCGCCGGAGGCCCCGCCGAGGCGGGAGCCACAAGGCAAAGGCCCGTGGACGCGCGGCCGGTGGTTGACGCTTATCGCGCTTATTTTCGCCGCGCATGTCGCATTGCTTTTCGTATTCGGCGGGCGAAAACAAATTGTCCCGCGTGCGGTGACAAATGTGCCAACGCTCAAACTCGCGGACGATTCAAGCGAATGGATCGCGCTGAACGACCCCACGCTCTTTGCGCTGCCGCATCAGAAGGATTTTGCGTCCGCCATCGGGCTGCAAACGGCCGCTTTGAAACAACCATCGTTCCGTTGGACCGAACCGCCGCGCTGGCTGTCATTGTTCGCCGATGAGTTGGGAATGGCTTTCAATCAATTCATGCAGACCAACCGTTTCGCCAGCTTTGAACTTCAATTAAAACCATCGCTCAAACTCAGCACGCCCCTGTTGCCGATCAAACCCGTGCTCGCGCAAAATTCCACGTTGCGCGTCGAAGGCGAACTGGCCCAACGACAGTTGCCTTCACCAATCAACCTGACGAATTGGCCGTATGCGAACGTGATTGCGCCGAGCAAAGTGCAGGTGCTCGTGGACGCGGCGGGCAACGTCGTTTCAACCGTTTTGCTCCCTCCCGACAGCGGTTTTACCGCCGCCGATCAGTATGAAAAAGCCGATCAACGCGCGCTCGATCTCGCCCGCGCCGTGCGCTTCACCCCGTCATCGCACTTGACCGTTGGCCGGATGATTTTCAACTGGCACACCGTGCCGATGATAAACACGAATGAACCAAGCCGTTAATACCAATTCCCAGAGACAATCGGTACAATGGGTAGGGCGGCGCTGCTGCGCCGCCGGGTATGACAGCCGCGCAGCAACGCGGCCCTACCGTCTGGAATATGTGCCGATTATTATCGGGAAATGGTATAACATGTCCAATCGTTGCATCGGTTTGCTGCTGGGCCGATTCAACAGTTCAACGGCCCGCTCGCGATTTATCGGAGTTCACGATTCAACGCGCAAAGTGCCATGAGCGCCGCCACCCTCATCGTGATCTACGTGACCCTGCTGCTCGGCGCGCTGTGTGGTCTGGGGATCTATTCCGAAATGCGCCGCCGCCGCTTCGGCCCGACGCACACGGAGGACAGGATTTTTCGCTGCCAGAAGTGCGGCTACGTTTACACGGACGACGCGGACGTGGACCGCTCGCGTTGCTCGCAATGCGGCAAACTGAACGAGCCGATTGTGTTTTGAACTGGTTCAGATGAACAACAAAGAAACAAAGCAACGAAGTTAAAATCTTTCATCAGTCCTTTGTTTCTTGGTTGCTTTGTTGTTCGATTCAAGCCGGTCAATTCCCCGTCTTCAATTCCACCACATCGTGCGGGGCGGCTTCCTTCATGCCGGCGGGGTGGGTTGGGAATTGGCCGCTTGCGGAAGCGGCGATGACGATTTAAGATAACCCAGTGCCAACGGTGTTGCGCGAGAAAGGTTATCGCATCGGTTTTTACAGTTCCGAACCCGATGAACCGGTTCACGTTCACGTGGTCAAGGCCGGTTGCGAAGCGAAATTTTGGCTGAATCCGGTGCAGTTGAACTGGAACAAGGGTTTTCGCGAAGCCGAATTGCGGGAAATCGCGCGGATTCTGGCGGCGCATGAAACCGAACTGATTGAGGCCTGGAATGAAATTGAATAACACCCCGCCGCCGGATGTCGCGGCGGTGCATGTCACCAACGAACGGCTTGCTTTCGACCTGGAAGACGGGCGGACGGTAAGCGTGCCGCTGGCGTTTTATCCCACGCTGATGCTGGCCACGCCGGCGGAGCGGGCGAAATTCGAGATTTGCCATTCCTCGGTGCATTGGCCGAAGCTCGACTGCGACATCAGTTCGGATTGCCTGCTGCGCGGCATCAAGGAAGCGCGCAAATTCGCCGAAAACGCCCGGTTGCGGAAGAAACAGCCGATCTCGGCCTGATCTCTTGCTGCCCCAAATCGCGGCTATGCTCGCGCTGTTCGCAATGCGGCAAACTGAACGAGCCGATTGCGTTTTGAATCTGTTATAGCAGTTTCAATCAACATTGGCACGGTTTGATATGCTCTGGGAAAAGCGGCGGAGGGCCGCCGCAGTCCAAGACGCTGGCGCGCGGCAGGTGAGGTTTCAAAGACGCGAAGCGTCTTGGACTGCGCCAGTCCTCTGGCGCTTTGCAAGTAGACGAGATTTCCGCATGAACTCTTGTGCGCCAATGAACAATATGAACTGCTATAGTTTCAAAAGTGTGCTGGACAGAAATTTAAATGCGAAACACACTGGCAACCATGAAAAAGGATAGGCTGCACAACGCGCCGTCCATTACCTGTTAGGCCATTAAGTGTATCGGTTGGATATGCAAAATGTAGAGGGTCGGTGTCTATTCAGTGATGTCAAATGCATTATTAAACGATTCACAATGTTTTTAGGCCATTTGAGTGTTATGGACGATAACGAACAAACACCAGAGGTTCAGTCTCCTTTACAACGAGTTATTGTCATTGCTTCAATCGCATGCTTTGTTTCCCTGGCATTCATTTATTGGGTCGCTAGACCTGCGGTAGAGCTGCTCGAAGTTCGTTGGGTCGAATTGTTGGTTTATGCCATCATTCCAATATCGGTGACTTTTATCATTCTTTATCGCAGTTGCTGGCATCGGGAGATTACAGGAGCGGCACGAACGTGTTCTTTGCTTTTGCTTTCTTGTATTATTCTGGGTGGTGAATTAATTGCCATTGGATTTATGCTTTGCATGGCATGGTTTTGTTTGATTGCGATTTGTGGCGGCAATCATTGAAAATCAGCCAACTTTGAGGAACGCGTTACGTTTTTAAATTGATTGATTGTGGAATCGCTGCAGCCAACGCCGGTTGGCCGTTTCAGTTCCGCTTTCGCGGTTGACATCACCGGCCCGGCGTGGCTCAGTTAACCTCGTCGTTGGCGGTGTTGGACACCTCGCGCATGAAATACTTTCTTTGGATTAACGGAAAGCAGGATGGGCCTTACGAGCCAGAACAGATTCGTGAGATGCTTGAGAGAGGCAGCATTGCCGCTGTTACACTTGGTCATCCCGAAGACGGCACAGGTGAGTGGAGTCCGATTAGCAGCTTTCCGGGAGTCATTGAGCCACCAAAGCCTGCTGCACCCGCACCGCCACCGCCAACTGTGACAGCACCAAAGCCCGCATTTTCATTGCCGCCAGTTGAGGGTTCGGGTGTTGCACGTGCCCTTACTTTTTTTGCAGCATTAGAGTTTATTGGAGCTGGTATCGGCGGACTAGTAGTTGGGAATGGCCATAACGAGAATTCCGGCCTTGTTGGTTTCTTGATTTTCGCTTGCGGAATTTTGAGCGGCTTTATTTTACTCGGATTCGCACAAGTCATTGAGCATACTAAAGAGTCATCGCAACGCTTACGGCGAATTGAGATGCTTATCCAGAAAGCACATAACGACAAGAACGCCGCCTAAGTCACTGGAGCCAACGCCGGTTGGCGCTTTCAGTTCCGCATTCGCGGTTGACATCACACATCCGGCGTGGCTCAGTACGCGTCGTTGGCGATTCTGCGCACACTTCAAACACAGCAACCATCGCAACTATGAATATGAACGAAAAGAAGACCTACATCTGGAGGCTCGCCACATTTCTGCACGCCAATTCTATGGTGATGTCAGGCGAGGAGTTGGCGAAGCACCTGAACAGAAATAATTTTCCCACGAGCTACGGAACCGAATTCCAAGGAGGACGAGGCACATATCAGCTGATCAGGCAGACTTGGAAGTGGCTCTACGAGGAACTCGGCCTCCCCAAAGAAGCCAAACACGTGGCTAAGGCATTCGTAAAACCCGATGGAGAATACGCCTACAAATAGAACCGAATCGCCTATCAAGTCAAGTCACTGGAGCCAACGCCGGTTGGCCGCTTCGTTTTCAGAGAAGTCGGGATTGACATCGCACATCCGGCGTGGCTCAGTTCGTTAGCCTCATGAGGATATGACAATGAATATTTGGCAAGTTGCAGCCGGCGATGGCGGGCGGGATTACCCGGATGTCTTTTTACAATACGGAGTAATGCTCATAGGTCCTGGAACAGTGTCGGGCGACTATCGGAAAAACAAGGACGCCTACAACAACCCCGATAACCGAACGACGTACCACCCGGCAATGCGCCTGTTCGCCGACGAGGCTGCCGAAAAGAACCTTGTCGTGCTCAAGCGCCTCAGGGGAACTAAATGGGAAGCTGTCGCGGTCGGGAAGATTAATTCGGGGTATTCTTTCGAGCCTGTCTTCAGCGATGTGGAGGGTTTCCAACTTCAACACTGCCGGCATGTGGAATGGAAGCAACCAACCCGAGAGACGCTCATTCGTGGTCTCGGGCGGGGAAGGTTTTCCCATGTGAATAACGAGCGAGCCCGCGAGGCGGTGGAGCGGTTGTGGAAGGAAGGCAAGCGGGAGAAGTCTGACCCAATCCCACATGATCCTAAAAAAGTCAGCCACGATGAGCTTATTGATTCCCTCACGGTCAAGGGTTTACCGGGGCCAAACGCCAAACGCATCGCAAAAGAAATCGAGCGACTTCGGCATCTGGCCAAATGGTATGAAAAAAATGACGAAAACTATGACGTGAGGGAACACGAAACACGAACCTTCCTGATTGTTCCACTAATTATGTCGCTGGGGTGGGATGAAGAGAAGGTGAAGATTGAGTGGGAGCATAAGGATGTTGCGCTTTTCGACGCACCCTACTCGCCGCGGAGCAAACCTCTCGTCATCATCGAGTCTAAGCGGCTATGGGACGGGCTAGGTTACGCTCCCGAGCAGGCCGAGAGATATGCTGGGCAGTATAAAACCTGTGACCGGTTCGTCGTCTCGGATGGTATCCGCTACAAGCTGTTTACAAAGCCAAAGCCCGACCGTAAATTTCGTTTCTCCGCCTACCTGAATCTGCTGATTCCGACGCGAAACCATCCGTATGAGCCAGGCGTTGGTGGCGCGGTTTCCTTCCTCTGGAAAATGAACCCTGATTGTTAGAAAAATTTCCTTCGCCCACTTCGTGTTCTTCGCGCGACCCGGTTTCACGCCAGTTTGCCGTAACGGCGGATTTCCGGCCAGACCCACGCCACGCCAGCACCACGAGAATCGTCCCAAACCCACCCCGTCGTGCGGAGCAGCTTCGCGCATTCCGGCGGAGTTACGCAGCAGCAAGTTCGCGGTGACGGCGGGATTTGGAAACGGTTTTGTCCGCGTAGCAAGCCAACTCGCGCGCGCCAGCGAGCAACCCTTCCACGCCCAAGTCCACGTCCAATCGCGGCCAGTGAATGGAGCGCCCATAAACCTCAAATACGGCGCGATCTTCATCGCTCGCGCGTTGGAGTGTCGGATAATGGCTCAAGGGCGTAACCAACGCGCGGCCATCGGCGAATTCCACCGTTAGGCTGTTCGCATCCACCCGCACATGGCGGATTTTATTGATTTTTTCTTTCATGCCACCGAGCCGCTATAACTTTTTTGTTCGCTTCCACGATTTTCAAAATATCGCGGAGTTCGTGCCGCCGGAATCCGTCGTTCCATTCCAACCGTATGGGCGAAAGCCAGACTTTGGCCTCGCGTCCGTCTTTGGTCACATGGACATGAATCGGTTCACCCAAGTCATAACTATAAAAACTGAACCGATAACCATTTTGTCGCAGCACCGTCGGCACGACAGGAATTTAGTCGGAAAGACCCGATATTGCAACTGGTTCAATTCCCCGTCTTCAATTCCACCACGTCGTGCGGAGCGGCTTCGCGCATTCCGGCGGGGCTGACGCGGATGTAACGCGCCTTTTCGCGGAGTTGCCCGAGGTTTGCCGCGCCGAGATAACCCATGCCGGACTGGATGCCGCCGATGAGTTGCGCCAGCACGCGATCCACCGAACCGCACGCCTCCTTGAGCGCCTCGACGCCTTCGGGCGCAACTTTCTGCGTCGGGTTCGCGGCATGGCCATAACGTGCCGCCGAGCCGGATTTCATCGCGGCGAGGCTGCCCATGCCGCGATATTGCTTGTAAAGTTTGCCGCCGATTTCGATGACGTCGCCGGGCGCTTCGTTGCAACCGGCAAAAATGCCGCCGCAAATCACCGCTTGTGAAAGCGTCAGTGCCTTCACAATGTCGCCGGATTTCACAATCCCGCCGTCGGCAAGAATGGAAACTTTTTTCTTCGCCGCCGCGCGCGAGCAGACGTAAAGCGCCGTCATCTGCGGAATGCCAACCCCGGCGACGATGCGCGTGGTGCAAATCGAACCCGGCCCCTGCCCCACTTTGATGGCGTTCGCACCGCACTCAGCGAGATACTCGACGCCCGCCGCGCTGCTGACGTTGCCGGCGATGATGGGCAATTTTGGAAACGCGTCGCGTAACACGCGGACGGTGTCGCCCACGCCCTGGCTGTGGCCGTGCGCGGTGGATACCGCCACCACATCCACGCCGCGTTCCACGAGCGCGCCGACGTGGTTCAGAATGCATTCGCGGTCGAGTTCGCCAAAGGCGTTGCGCGTGGCCGAGACCGCCGCGCCACAAATGAGATGAAAGCGCGCGTCGCGCGCCGGTTTGAACTGCGCGTTGCGTTCCTGCGTGATGCGCTCGATGTCGCTCATCGTGAACAGGCCGCGCAAATGGTCATGGTCGTCCACGACGAGCAGTTTGTGGATGCCGGGACGCTCGTTGAAAAATTTGTCGGCGCGCGCGATGGGGTCTTTGCCGAGTTCCTTCTGGCGGATGGTATGAACCTGCGCGCGCGGCGTCAGGACTTCGGCGACTTTGCGCTTGGCGTAGCGCGGCTTGACGACGTGACCGGAAAGCAAACCGACCAGCTTGCCTTTGTCATCCACCACCGGAAATGTGCCAAACGCAAATTTGCGTTCCTCAATCATTTTCAGCACATCACCGATGAGCTGGTCGGGGGCGACTTGGATCGGCTCCTGAATCAGCCCGTGAACGTGGTTTTTGACGCGGCTGACCTCGGAAAGCTGCTGGCGCTCCGGCATGTTGTAATGGATGAGGCCAAGGCCGCCGTTGGCCGCCATCGCGATGGCCATGCGCGACTCGGTCACCGTGTCCATGTCGGACGAAATGACCGGGATATTGAGGCGCAGATTTTCCGCGAGCTGGGTGTCGAGTTGCGTGTCGCGCGGGAGAATCTCCGAATAAAGCGTCGCCAGCGTGACGTCGTCGAAGGTCAGGGCGAGCTTGTTGTTTGCAGGGAAAAACTCATCCGCCGGTTGGTAGAACGGATCGTCAAAACCGGAATTGCGCGTCGCTGCCATGTCGGAAAATGCAGGCGAACGGGGGGCTTTGGCAAGACAATTTTTTTCGGCTCAACGAAAACTATTTGCCAGCCAGAAACAGCCAACGGCCATCGCCGCGACGGCGCAGGTGCTCATCAAACCACGGTAAACGTTCAGACCGCTGGCGTTGCATCGTCTGGCCAGCCAGCCCATGCCGTAAGAAAATACAGCCATGGACATTATCGTGCCGGCGCCAAACGCCGCCAGATAGGCCAGTGCCTGGGCTTTGGTTGGAAAAGCGAGAATTGGCAATACCCCCAGCAAGTGCGAACTGCCGGCCAGTCCATGCAGGATGCCGATGCCGAAGGCCGCGTGCATGTGTTGATGCGCCTGCTGTTTTTCATGCGCTTTGGCGGCACGATGGCCGTGTGCGTGGATGTGCGCGTGCCGCTGGCCGTCGTGGTCGTGTTCATGGACGTGCACGTTGCTCTTGAGCGCCTTGTGCAAAGCCCACAGGCCGATGCCAAACAGCATCACGCCCACCAGACGCTCGCCCCAGGACGACAACAAATCCACCGGCAACAAATCCCGCAACCAGAGCGACAACAACCCTATCACGGCCACGCCAGCCGAATGGCCCAGCCCCCAACGCACCCCTGGCACCCAGGCGCGTTCCGGCCGGCGGACCGCCAGCGGCGCAATGGCCGTCAGATGGTCCGGCCCCGACCACACGTGAATGATGCCGGCAATTAATCCGGTCAGTGCTGCGATCATAAATCTGCTTCCGGCGAAGCTGCCTGAATCCCACTTCCAGCGCAAAGAAAACTTCGCCCGTTTATCCTGTCATTTCAGTATCCAATCTGCAAACAAACACGACCACACGCCAATTGACAAAAATCAGCCCTTTTCTGCCGTAAAACACGATGGAGCCTCAATCCGGGTGGCCACGTCTGCTGAACGTGGCGAGCCTGCTGCCTTTGCCGGGCAAAGACAATCCTGTGCCGTGGGGCGCACTTTCAACGTTAACCTGACCTTACAAAACTTTGTCGCATATGCGACAAAGTTTTGTAAGTGGATCACGTGAGCAAAATTAACGATGGTGGGTGGTTAAATCCCCGTCAATCCGTGCAATTCGTGTCTCTACCGCTCAATCCGGGTAGCCGTTCGGATGTTTTTTGTGCCAGGCCCAGGCGGTGGCGACGATGTCTTCCAATTTTGGAAATTTCGGTTTCCAGCCCAGATCGCGAATGGCTTTTTCGGCGGACGCCACGAGTTTGGGCGGATCGCCGGGCCGGCGCGGTTTTTCAACCGTGGGAATTTTCTTGCCCGCAATTTTTTCGCAGGCCTGGATGACCTGCCGGACGGAATAGCCGTCGCCGTTGCCCAGATTGTAAAAGCCGGTTTTGCCCGGCTGCAATCCGAGCATGTGCGCTTGCGCAAGGTCCTTGATGTGGATGTAATCGCGGATGCACGTGCCGTCGGGCGTCGGATAATCCGTGCCGTAAATCTCGCACTGCGGCTTCTGACCGAGCGCGACGAAGAGCACGTTCGGAATGATGTGCGTCTCGGTGCGATGATGCTCGCCAAATTTTTCGCTCGCGCCCGCGGCGTTGAAATAGCGGAACGCGATGAATTCCAGCTTGTAAATCTGCTGATACCAGATCAGGACTTTCTCGAACATCAACTTCGCTTCGCCGTAGGGATTGATCGGGCGCTGCGGCAAATCCTCGGTCATCGGCACGCGGTCGGGCGGGCCGTAGGTCGCGCAGGTGGAACTGAAGACGAACTTCTTCACGCCGCATTCCACGGCGGCGTCGGCGAATTTGAGCGCGTTGACGACGTTGTTGTGGAAATACTTTTTCGGGTTGGTCATGGATTCGCCGACGAGCGCGCTCGCTGCGAAATGCATGATGGCATCGGGCTTTGTAGATTTGACGGCGTTGAGGACGTCGCCTTCCTGTTCCGGTTTGCCCAAAATAAATTTCGCGCGGGAATCCACCGCCGAGCGATGGCCTTCGGTTAAATTATCGTAAACCGTGACCTGATGGCCCGCGTTGAGCAGTTCTTCCGTGCAAATGGAACCGATATAACCGGCGCCGCCGGTGACAAAAACGTTCATGCGTTAACTATGAAAGGAGCCAGCCGCAGTGCAAAGTTCAAAATGACGGAACAAAGAACCGGGGTCAGGAAAGCGTGCGAACGGTTTCGACGCGGGTGATCAACCATCTCCCGTCGATCTTTTGCAGCGTGAATTTCATTTCCTGTACCATGGGGTCCCGTTCGCCAGAAATGTTTGCTTCAACGGTAAGATCTGCCACGGCGGATTGTTTGTCCGGAGCCACCGTCACATTGATGTCAGGAAACTTGACCTTCAATCCGCCGGCTCTCGAACGGACGGCAAAGGCAGCCTGGGTAATTTCGTTGCGGTCCATGGAGTCACGCCGGGCGAGTTCGGGCAATTCCACCTGAAATTCGACATTGGTGGAGAAAAAACCGGCCAGACTTCGCGCAGCGGCGAGCCGTGCCAGGTCGCTTTCGTTCGACGAAAAGGAGGCGATGCGGGCCAATTCCGTGAGGCGCTGGCGGATGACTTTCTCCGGATTGGGGAACAGAACCGTCCAAAGCCAGATGCCCAGCGCCACCAGCGCGGCAACCAACACGATGCGGAAAACGATTTTCATAAGATGGCTTTGCCAACAATCTGGCTGCGCTGCGCCCGGCCAAACGTGTGTTCTTCCCACGACATGGAGCGATTGTCGCCAACGACGAAATATTCGTCTGGGCCGAGTTCCTTGGGCGGCAGATTCCAATCGCAGGCATATTTCTCATAAGGTTCGTCGAGCACCTCGCCGTTGATCAGGACATGGCCGTCCACAAAAGCGACGGTTTCACCCGGCAGGCCGACGATACGTTTCAGCAACATGACGTGTGGCGGTTCCAGCCAGTTGGCGGCCTGATGAATGCCTGCGGAGGTGTTGGTCACCGCGCGGGAAAACCGGATGCCTACCACATCGCCACGCCGCGGCTCATGCCACAGGTAGGCGAACCGGTTCACGAGATTCCAGGAACGGTCCTTGTAGTTCGGCAACATGCTGATGCCTTCGACGTGGGCGGGCAACAGAATGAATTTAAAAACCACGAAACTGGTGACGATCAAAACGGCCACCCGCACCAGCGTTGCCTTGGGATTGCGTCCGATCACCGCGACGCGCACCCACCGGGGCAACCACGGCTGCTTCAAGCGGGCGTTCGATTGTCCAGCCTGGTTTTGCGCCATCATATTATTCTGAAGTTTCGCGCATCCTGCCAGCGGCGCAAGCGCAGACTGTTGTCGCACGGTATTTGCCCCGGACGCATCTTGACTCTGCTCTCGTTTGGAGTTCCGTCCCGCCCCTCGCGGGACGGTTCTATCGCGCCTGGCCGCGTAAACGCGGAACTCCCAACATTTATTTTTGCCACGATTGGTCAGCACCGTTCTCCGGCCATGACGTCAGCATCCTTGATGGCAAACAAAAAGGGTTCGAGCGGCAGGGGTTGATCGTGATTCAGAAATTCTTCGCAGACTCGAAAAAAGTCCGATTTCGTGGTGACGCGGCGAATTTGATGCAGGAATTGTCCGTCTGGTTCAACGCCCACACCGAGATAATTCATGTATTTTTTCATTTTCGCCACCTGCGCGGATTCGCGCACGTCCGGTGAACAAGCCGCTTCGTAGAGCGCACGCACGTATTCCAGCACCTCGAGTCCGCAGGGGATGAAAACGGTTTCGCCGCGCTGATACTGGCGGATTTGGTGGAATAGCCAGGGATTGCGAATGGCGCCGCGTCCGATCATCAGCCCGCGCGCGCCGGTGATTTTCAGAACTTCAGCCGCGTTCCGGGCGGAATGCACATTGCCATTGGCCAGCACCGGACAGGGCATTTCCGCAACGGCACGCGTGATGTATTCGTAATGCACTTTTCCGTGATACATCTCGCGAACCGTGCGGCCGTGGACGACCAGCAAGTCCAGCGAGTGCTTCGCAAAAACCGGCAGCAGTTCATCGAAAACTTCGGGCGAATCGAATCCGATGCGTGTTTTGACCGTGAATTTGATCTTCACCGCGTCCCGCAACGCGCCGAGAATGGCATCCACCCGCTGCGGTTCACGCAGCAAGCCGCCACCGGCGCATTTGCGGTAAACCACCGGCGCCGGACAACCGAGATTCAGGTCCACCGCCGCAATCGGATATTGCTGCAACTCGCGCGCCGTGCGCACGAGCGACGGAATATCGTTGCCGATCATCTGCGCGATGACCGGCTGGCCCGTCGGGTTTTCGGTAATGGATTTAAGAATGCGTTTTTGCAGGGTGGAAGTGGCGTGGACGCGGAAATATTCCGTGACATAAACGTCCGCCCCGCCGTAAACCGCCATCAATTTCCAGAACGGCAAATCCGTCACCTCCTGCATCGGCGCCAGCGCCAGCACCGGCGGCGGATGGGTAAACAGTGCTTCAAATTGATGGTGACGATCCACAATGCAAATTACCTGAATTGCGGATGCTGCCGCAATCTTTCCCAGGTTTCAGACGATAATGGCGCCTGCCGGTAAACCGGCCCGCCCAACGGTTCGGCGCTGTGGGAACTTTTCGCGCGCTCCAGCCAGCGGCGGTCAAGCGGCTCGTCCAGCAGGTCGGGCCGGTTGGCCGCCACGGTGGTTTCCTCCTTCAAGCCCGACGGATGGCCCACGCCCGCGAAGAATCCGCCCAGCAGCATCGTCACCCGGGCCATCGTGCTGCGCGTGTACGTGGCCAGCGCACAGGGACGTTGCGGGTCAAGCCGGCGGAACAAATCGGCAAACAACGGCACCGTCCACATCGCGGGATTTTTCTTTGGTGAATACGGATCGAACAAAATCGCGTGCGGAACCGGTATTGGGGTAGGGCCGATCCCGCATTGCGGGACCTGGACGCGCGGCAGCGCGTCCCCACCAACAAATCGTTTAAGCCATGCCGGGAAATCGCCGGGTTCCAACGTCCATTCGACCTGAAGCAGACCATCGCTGAATTTCACGGAATGGTTTCGAATGAGTTCGGCCAGCGCGGATTCGTATCCGGCGACATAACCCAGTTCCGCGCCGTGTTCGAGCGCAAACGCCGCCGCGTCGCTGGTGTGATCGAAGCTGACCAGGCGTAGTTGCGCCGGTTTTCCTTTCAAACCATCGCGAATCAGACGGATGGCCGTGAGCGCGTTGGCCGCCGCACCGAGACCGACATCCCAAATCACAAATTCACCGGACGTTTCCCGCACGCGTTCCGGCAGGTGCAATTGCCGGACGTAAAGCGCCTCGGCTTCCATTACCGGCCCAATGACGGGATGAAACGTCTCGGCTTCGGCCAGCGAACGGATGGAACACACACCGTTGCGCAGATAGACAAGACAGTAGCTGGTTGGCACGGCAGAATCTTGCAATACTGGCAACGAACGAAAAGAAGGTTCTTCGATATTTTCAGTGGGTGACACGGCGTGAAACCGGACTCTTCGGGTGCAGCCACGACATCATGGATGCAAGGATGACATCCGCCCTCGCCCCGGCCCTCTCAGCGACAAGGCCATCACCGGGGCTAGCCGTGTTCGCTTATTCGTTTGCAAATGGCACAAACAGTTGGATTTTCGAGTCGTCTCCTTGCACGTCAGTTGTGGCCTCAAGAACAGCGAACGGATAAATGTAGGTCTGCGGTTCTGAGCCGGAGTTCTCCCAATAGTAAAGAGACGCTTTTGTGACGGTGAGTTTTTTGTCGGTCGCGTTTGCCTGTTCATTACGAATCAGCACGCGGCCTGATTTGATGCGGCTGATGAACTCGGCGGCGCCAGGAATAGGGCAATCTTTGTCCGGCTTGATCGCGCGCCAAACTACGGACAAATAAGCCAACTTTCCTTCGTTGCCAAACTTTGCGGATATGCTGACAGTCCCAAAAACAGGAATGCCTCCAATTTGGCGGCTTAAATCTATCTCGCGATCTGTAACATTCGTGACAATTTGCCCGCTGAGTTTATCCTTATGTAGCACGCTGCCTTCCAAGACAGACAATCGAATTTTTCCGTCGGAGTTGGTTGCCAATTCCGACCGGCTGATTCCGATTTTTTCAAGTATGTTCAAAGTCAGCCGCAAAGCCTCTTTTTCATCTGGCACTCCTACAGGCATTTGCTTGGGGATTTGAGCAATTGTGCCGTCTTTGCTAATAGCAATGAGCTCTTGCGATGGAACAAGATTTAACTGGCGTGTTTCCTCTCGGTCTCCGAAGAACTGGACATCTTTGCCTGCGAATACCCCTCCTTGATCCACTCGTTTTCGCTGGTTGGGCTTTAATTCGGCAATTTGAAGAAGATTGGAAATCGTGACGGATGAAAATTTCGTCGGAATGACGGCGAAAATTTTGACGGAAGCCGGAAAGTTAGTTGGGGCTTCCCAAATCACGTTACAATCTTTGCCGTTGAACGGACTGCAAAAATCACGAAGCGGCGATCCGGCGGCAAATGCCGCCAGTGCCGTCACCTGCATTACGATGATGATGAAGCGGGTCATGGATAAACCTGGACTCTTCGGAAAAGAATTTCCGACGGATCATCTGATCCATTATCGGTGTAAGACAGCAGCTTGTCATTAAAACAGTCTGGCCAATAGGCGCACGTCATTACGATAGGAGCGTGCCCTGATGGGAAAACGCCCGGAACTGCATGAACATCATGTGACGCAGAATTCCAAGAGTCAATTATTGTGTGCTTAACTCCATCTTCGCCTCCGTTCATATAGCTCGCCCACTTTCTTCCGAAGGTGGGATACATGAAGACGGATGACTCTTCCGCCAACAAAATATGCAAGCTCGGATTCATCGGCAGGACGCCTTTGTCCCACATATCCTGCGCGTTATCGTAATAGAGCATGTTGCAGGCATAAATACCCATCCACCGGAGTCCGACCGGACCGCCGCCGAAATCGAATTCGGACATCCGCACCCAATCGTATGCGTTGACTCCTGTCCGGTAAATGGGCGTGTAGGTTTGAAGCGAGGGCGTGGATGTCGCCAGAAAATCCTGATTGGCACCGCAAATCCCATGTCCCACATACAAACCGATGTTGCAGTAATTAAAGAGATTCGAGCCGCCGAAGGACGGTTTCCTGAGCAACGCTGCACTAAGCTGGTTGTTCCCGTAGTTGAACGCTGTTTTCCACTTGTAATTGTTCATCATTTTCTCAAAGCCATTGGCAATGGTGCCCGCATTGGCGATTGGACCATACGGCAAACTAAAATTGGGTGACAACTGGATGTAGCCGGTAAGATTTCGCGGCGGAGAGAAGCCGCCAGTGTTGGGATGACCTCCTTGCCAAGCGACGCCGAGTTTTCCTGGTGTTCCTTTGATGGGTTTGGGCGGCGGGCGGTGAGGTCTCCTGGTGGACTGACTGGTTCCACTGTAAAGAGGCGTCGGAGAATCCGCGCTGCTGGCAACGGACATGGCGTCTGCGGATAACGTGCTACGAGGAAGAAAGTCAGCAAGCGATCCTTCAAAGATGGTCAAACCGTTTGTGTCTATTCCCGGAGGATAAAGCGCAAGCGGCACGGGGGAGCCGGAGCCATCCGCCGGCATCGCCAGCAACTCCGTGGAGCTTTCGGGATCTGCATACGCAGCACTTGCGCTGCTCAACGCTGAAAGGCCTTGTGGTGCCGTGGTCTGATTGGCCGTCAGGATAAAATCATACGTGCCGTTGACGGTTGGAAAACCACTGTCATCATTACCATCCCAATCGAACGCCATGCTGCTGCCGGTCCCTGACGCATTGCGCACCGTCGTGTCAAACTCATCCACAATTTGCAGCGTCCAGCTTGAATATGAGATAAACTGCGCTGTGATGTGCTGCGTTTCTCCCAATGAAGCATCAAAACCCGGTAATGAGAAATACCACTTGGATATGTAATTATCGAACGTCACTGGAATAACTGCGGACGTGCCAGCGCCACTTTGTTCCGTGGATTGAAATTCACCTGTAGTGGCAGTACCCGAAGCCGTCTCCGCAACGACAAAGATTACATGCGGACCATTGGGCCACTCGGTTGTATTGATGACGTAGCTTGCGTTGCCATTGTCGTCCGCGCTGCCCAATTCGACCTCCTCGCCGTCCACGAAGAAATCCACGAAAGTGATGGAATTCGTAGTCGCAACGTGAACGTCAATCTCTACTTCGCCTGAAAGATTGGTGCCCGAGGTCAAATTCGTAATGGTGACAATTGGCGGACTCAGGGTGTTTGTGCCGACCTTGACGACGCGGTAAAAACGCTGCGTGTCGTCCTTCGGATGCGACAATGGAGGTTCTGTCCAGTATTGTCCCGTATCAAGGAACAGGGTGTTCGTGCCCTGCGACGGAAACAAATCCACCAGCGGATTCCAGACAATGGTGCCTGAAAGCTGCGGCGCATAGTCCACGCGATAAACAACGTTTGATTCGCTTTGCCAGCGCAGTTGAATCGCCCGCTCGTCCGTTGCACGCGTGCTCGTGAACTTGAGTTGTTGAGCTTGAGAGTTTGTATTTAGGCCGAACGCAAGCGCACTCCCCACGATCAGTCCTCCAAGAATTCGTTTCGTTGCTTCCATATTTCTTCAGCCTCTTTTCTCCTGGCCTTTTGCCCGGACGAGGATGCCCTTGCCAACCCTCGGAATTAAGCCCGAGTTCTCGCAAACGCAATGCCTCTGTAATGAAAAAGAACCATGCCGCATATATCATGCTATACGCTGTGACAAACAAGATTCTTTCACGAAACATTGCGGCGTTGGTGGTAACCAAAACGAAAAGCAAAACCGGCAACCCCTTGGTGCGGATTGCCGGTTGGGAAAGGAATGCTGCGTCGCTTAGAGTTGGGCCATCGCCTTGTCCATCGCGGCGAAAAGCTGGCTCATCGTGGCTTCGGTTTCATCGCCCATGTTCGAGACACGGAAGGTTGTGCCCTTGATTTTCCCGTAGCCGCCGTTAATCAGGAAGCCCTGGCCTTTGACGAGCTTCACCAGTTTCTCCACGTCCACGACGCGGCCGCCGGGTTTGGCGCCGTTGTTCACGCACGTCAAGGTGAGCGACTCAAAGCCCTTGTCCGGATACAGCGTGAAGCCGTGCTTGGTTGCCCAGTCGCGGGTCATCTGGTTTGTCTTGAGATGCCGCGCGTAACGCGCCTCGAGCCCTTCGGCGAAAATGTCTTCGAGCTTGGATTCGAGGGCGAAAACGTGGCCAATGCTCGGCGTGCTCGGCGTCATGCTTTTCTCCGCGTTTTTCTGGAATTCGACAAAGTCGAAATAATATCCGCGATCATTGGTGGTCGCCGCCTTGGCCAGCGCCGCTTTGGAGCAGGCGAAAAGAGCCGTGCCGGGCGGCAGGGCCAGCGCCTTTTGCGTGCCGGCCAGCAAGACGTCAATCCCCAGCGCGTCGAATTCGATCTTCGTCGCCGTCATCGAGCTGACCGCGTCCACGATGAACATGACGTCGGGATACTTCTTCTTGAGCGCGGCGATTTCGGCGATGGGACTCATCACGCCGGTCGAAGTTTCGTTGTGAATCACCGTGAGCGCGTCGAACTGGCCGGTGGCAAGTTTTTTGTCCACAGCCTCGGCGCGGATGGGCGAATCCCACGGCACCTGCAGCGCCTCGGCATTCTTGCCGCAACGCTTCGACACGTCGAACCACTTGTCCGAGAACGCGCCGTTCATGCAGTTCAGGACTTTTTTAGAGACGAGATTGCGGATGGCGCCTTCCATCACGCCCCAGGCGGACGAGGTGGAGATGTAAACGAGTTGCTTCGTGTAAAGCAATTGCTGGAGTTGCGGCTGGATTTTCGCGTACAGGTCTTTGAACCCCTGTCCGCGATGACCGATCATCGGCTTGCGAAACGCCTGCAACGTTTTTTCGCTCACTTCGACCGGCCCCGGTATGTGTAATTTGACGTGTGCCATAATTTGTCGTGAAATTTTTCACAAGGTTGAGTGGCTGGCAAGCCATGTTTTGCCAAACTCAGCGCATTATTTGCATCCGTCACCCGGGCGACGCATTATTATTTTACGTAACCGTTCGCCCGAAACCACTCGACGGCGTCGGCGAGCGCTTGTTTCGGCGGCGTCTGCGGCAATTGCAGCACGCGAATCGCCTTGGCCGGATTGAACCACATTTTGTATCTGGCCATGCGCACGCCCGCCAGCGGCGTCCGGGGCGGTTTGCCGGTGAAAAAGGCGGCGCACTCGTTGACATGCGCTGCCGCCAGCGCAACCCAATATGGAATTTGAGTTTTTGGCGCCGAAATACCGGTTATTTCCTCCAACACAGCCAATGTTTCCCGCAGGGTCCAGTTGCCCTCTGCGTTGCCCAAAATGTAGCGTTCGCCAATCTCCCCCCTTTCCGCCGCGAGAATGTGCCCGGCGGCCACGTCGCGGACGTGAACCCAATTCAATCCGGTGTCGAGATACGCCGGCAATTTGCGATTCAAAAAATCCACAATCACCTGGCCGGTCGGCGTCGGTTTCCCATCGCGCGGGCCGACGGGCGCGGTGGGATTGACGATGATGATGGGCAGCCCATCGCGCGCCAGCTTTGTGGCCAGAAGTTCCGCCTGCCATTTTGAGCATTTGTAGTGATTCGTCAGTTGCTCGTTGGAAATCACGTCCAATTCCGTTGACGGGACCAGCCGGCCATCCACGATTTTGGGCAGACCGACGCAGCCAACGGTGCTGGTATGGACAATGCGTTGGCAGCCGACTTTGCCTGCGGCCTCAAGCACGTTGCGCGTGCCTTCGATATTCACCGCATACATCGGTTTGTAATCGCGCAACCACAAATGATAACTCGCCGCGACATGAAAACACCAATCACAACCTTCCATCTCCCGTTCCAGCAATTTGCGGTCGAACACGTCGCCGGTCACGCGCTCGAATCTGACTCCGGCCAGCCCGCGTTCATCGCTGTTCGGCCGCAACAGCGCCTTCACGCGATGCCCCCGCGCCACCAGCTCGTGAACGAGGTTCGAGCCGATGAATCCGGAAGCGCCGGTGACAAAAGCTTTCATAATGCCGCGGAGATTTTGACATAGTTTTGTAACAATGCACCGGAAGATTCCATAAAAAATTTCGCGACCCCCGCTTGACTTGAGGCAACGGCTTGGAAAGACTGCCTGCGTCGTATGCCGGTCAAAAGCAGTGCCAGAAAAAAATCGAGCCGTGCCAGCCAGCGCGACCTCGACATCAAAATCGAGTTCATGGAGGGGCTGGTCCGCCGCGATCCCGATTACGTGGACGCGCTGCAATTGTTGGGCGACCACTACACGCAACACGGCCGCTACGCCGATGGCCTCAAGGTGGATGAACATCTCGCGCGGCTTGAACCGCGCAGTCCGCTGGTTTTCTACAATCTCGCCTGTAGCTACTCGCTCATCGAACAATTCGACCGCGCCGCGCTCACGCTGGAAAAGGCGTTGCAACTCGGCTACCGCGACTTCCGCTGGCTGGCCAGGGACCCCGACCTCCGCAAGCTGCGCCAGCAACCCATTTACCGCGACATCGAAGCAAAAATCCGCCGGATGAAAGTCAAAGTCGGCTGAACACCACCGCATGAACGTCACCGTCCGCGGTCGCACGCAACCTTGCCGCACTGTCGCCTTCGACCGCGCACGCAACGCTGTCCGGCTCATCGAACAACGGCTGCTCCCGCATGAGTTCAAAATCGTCGCCACGAAAAATTTCCACGAAACCGCCGCCGCCATCCACGACATGATTGTGCGTGGCGCCGGCGCGATTGGCGCGACGGCGGCTTATGGCCTGGCCCAGGGCACGCTGGCCTTTCGCGGGCGCGATTTGCCAAAATTTCGCCGGCACGTTGAAACCATTTATCAAACGCTCAAAGCCGCGCGACCCACCGCCGTTGATCCCGTCAACGCCATGAACGGCGTTCGGACCGCGATGCGCGCCGGCCGGACCGTGGAAGAACAGCAATCGCTCGCGCTCGCCGCCGCCGAGGAATTTGCCAGTGAAGACGTCCGGCATTGTGAAGAAATCGGGCGGCACGGGGCGAAATTGATCCGCAACGGCATGAAGATTCTCACGCACTGCAATGCCGGCTGGCTGGCGTTCGTGGACATCGGCACCGCCACTGCGCCGATGTATGCCGCGCAGGCGCAGGGCAAAAAGTTCCACGTTTTCTGCGACGAAACCCGTCCGCGTTCCCAAGGCGCAACGCTGACCGCGTGGGAGTTCGCGCAGCAAAAAGTTTCCCACCAGATCATCGCCGACAACGCCGCCGGCCATTTGATGCAACGCGGCGAAATTGATCTGGTCATCGTCGGCAGCGACCGCACGCTCGGCCGCACCGGCGAGGTGGCCAACAAAATCGGCACCTACACCAAAGCGGTGCTGGCCAAACGGCATGACATCCCCTTTTACGTGGCGATTCCACTTTCAACGATTGATTGGAATTTGAAACGCGGCTTCGACATTCCGATTGAGCAACGCCACGAAAGTGAAGTCCTCGGCGCGTGGGGAGTTCAGGAAAGGCTGAAGGCTGAAGGCAAAAGGCTGAAGGGCGGCAAGCGGATTTACGTTCGCGTGGCCAATCCGACGAGTGGCGCACGGAATCCGGGATTCGACGTAACCCCGCCGGAATTGATCACGGGCATCATCACGCCGGCGGGAATTTTCAAGCCGAGGGAGCTTTGGAACCGTCGGCGTGCGTTGGGTTTCGCCGATTGAACTTGCTCCGCCTGTGAATCGAATTTAGTGTTGAAGACTCGTGTGGCGGGGTAGCCAAGTGGTAAGGCAGGGCTCTGCAAAAGCCTCATCCGTCGGTTCGATTCCGACCCTCGCCTCCAAATTCAACGCTTGGATTTGAAGGCTTTGATATCATTGAAAGCGATTCATCCTTTCATCGTGCGAAACTGGCGCAAGGCGACAAGAGGATCGATTCGGGTCAGCAGAAAATGCGCCCGGTGATTTTTCCAACGCTGCCAGAAGGTCTGTGACTTCCGCCATTGCCGGGGTTGGATGTTTCAGCAGGCGCTCAAAAATTTCCCGCGCTTCAAAGCCAGCCACCAGTAGCGACAACAATGTTTTCCTGGTGTTATCATTGATTGTGGTTGCGCTCAAGGATTCGCTTGATGGCGATAAATCTAAAGCGGACTTTAGAAAAAGGCGATATATCTTAATCCTGAAAACCGAAGTTGGCCGCGAGAGAACGCAAAGAACACAAAGAAAGCCGGGCTGATCCTGAAGGGAGAAGGGCGGTCAGATTTTTTTCCACTGAAATTACTCCTCCGCTCCGCTCTTTGCGTTCTTTTGCGGCAATGCAATTTCGGAATTCGGGTTCAACGCTGCTTTGGTCGCACCATTCAATTCTGCGGAGTGACGAAACTTGGCTGCCGGAATAGAGCGGCAACCTGGGCGGAGTGCAGCGGTGGCGCAGTTTGGTTGCGTCGGGTGTTTGGTGCTTTGCCGCCGGCGATGACTGGTTTCAGATCGTGCCGGGGATGCGGGGGAATCCGCGCGCGGCGTGCCAGAATCGAACGATGTCAATGCGCTGCTCGTCGCGCCGCAGCCGGTAGATGATGCGATAGGAACGGCAAATCACTTCCCGCAAATTCGGCTGCTGAAATTCCGGCACGATACGGCCGATTTCGGGAAAATTCGCAAGATTTTCGGCGCGGGTGATCAATTCATAACCCAGCCGGGCTGCCGCATCGGAATTATGCTGGGCGACATAGCGGACAATATCGGCCACATCAGCCTGTGCCGACGGGGCGATGATTATTTTCCAGCCCATTGGGCGATCTTCGCTTTGACTTCCTCAATCGGCACGCCTTCGCCACGGTCCAATTCGTCCAAGCCCTGCTGGACGGCCTGGCGAAACTCCAATTCGTAAATGGCGTCACTGATGGTGGCGTCGGGCGGCAGTTTTTTGGCCACTTCCAGGAGAATTTCTTTGGCGCTCATGGTTTCAATTTGCACTCAATCATGAACAATTTCCATTCAATATCGTCGGATTGCAACAATTTTCACGAGTGCCGGCAAAGGTGGGAATAGCACCGTCCCTGCCTTGTTTCGCCGCGTTGAAATCGCCCGCCCGCTTCGCAAAACTTACGGCTCGACCCCTGCGCTCAGGGAGTGGAAGGTTTGGACTTGGCCGCGATTTGCCAATGCAACTCTTTCATCCGCTTTTGAGCATCGATGAATTGTTGAGGAGTCAACTCCTTTCTCAGAAGAGCGCGGCTCTCGGCTGCATCTGCATCTGCCTTGGCAGCCATGCTAAACCACGCATACGCCTCCACTTTATCCTTCACCACGGCCTGGCCATTGGCATAGCAGCAGCCCAGATTGAATTGAGCCTCGGGGTGACCCTGCTCGGCGGCCTTGCGATACCACTTCACCGCCTCAACATAATCCTTCGCCACGCCTTGGCCATTGTCGTAGCACCAGCCCAGATTGGATTGAGCCGGGATGTAATTCTGTTCGGCGGCTTTGCGATACCACTTCACCGCCTCCACTTTATCCTTCGCCACGCCCTGGCCATTGGCGTAGCAGTAGCCCAGATTGAATTGAGCCTCGGGGTAACCCTGCTCGGCGGCCTTGCGATACCACTTCACCGCCTCAACATAATCTTTCGCCACGCCCCGGCCATCATCGTAGCACCAGCCCAGATCGAATTGAGCCTCAGCATCTCCCTGCTCAGCGTTGGCTTTATATTCTTGAAATTTGCCAGGAACTGCGACGCCTTTCGGTGCGGCGGCGCGGGTCGAACGCAGGCCAGCGCTGTAATTGAAGACGGCGCTTAGAAATCTTCTCATTGAGTTGAACCCTACGCTTTGGCCATTAAGACCTGCAAGCCAAAATCCTTTTGCCGCTGCCCCATCCGTTGGGCGGCGGGTTCCAGCCAGCTTTCGGACAAGCTCGCGCCAACCCGTCAGCACCAACCCACTCATGCCCCCCTTTTATCAAATCGCGGCGAACCGTTCAATCACTCAAGGAAATCCCTGATCCTCGCCCCGGTTATCGCTCCATTCCGGCAGCTCGATTCGTCATGATTGCTGGATTGATCAGCGCGACCAAAGCGCCATTATAATTCTCCGTTTAGCCCCGAACCACAACGGCGTTTTCGTAGCGGGAGTTCATTCCGTAACCCCCGTTTTTCCGCGCCATTCGTGATTTTTTCTGTTACCTTTTTGGCATCGGTGACGATTACTTCATAAAGATGAGCGAAACCGAACTGCTAAAGGCATTCAAGGAAGAACGGTCGGAAGAGGCGTTTGCAGAGCTGGTGCGCCGTTATGCCGGCCTGGTTTATTCGGTGGCCAAACGGCGCCTGGCCAACGCCGCGCTGGCCGAGGACATCACGCAAATCGTCTTCATCCGGTTCGCCAAAACGCCGCCCAAGGTGCAGAGCCACGCCGAACTGGCGGCCTGGCTGCATCGTACCACCCTCAATGTCACGATTGATACCTGGCGGTCGGAAACCCGCCGGCGCACGCGTGAACAACAAGCCGCCGTTATGGAAACCGCAACACCTGAAACCGCTGTTTGGGAGGACATCTCCCCGAACTTGGACGAAGCGTTGAACCAATTGAACGACGAGGACCGCCAAGCCCTTCTGCTCCGGTTTTTCGGCCGGAAGACGATGCGCGATGTCGGAGCGGCGCTGGGGGTGAGCGAGGACGCAGCCAAGATGCGGGTGAGCCGGGCGGTGGACCGGCTACGGACGCAACTGGGTGTTGGCAGTGCGGCTTGCACGGCGGCGGTGTTGGGGATGATCCTAGCCGAGCGTTTGGTTGAGGCCGCCCCAGGTCAACTGGTTGCCCGGTTGGCGGCTATGAAACTGCCCGCAACGGCGGGCGTGGTCGGGATGGGCGGACTGCTCGGCACGTTGCTGCGAATCTCCAAGTTGAAACTGGCGGCGGGTGCAATCGTGCTCACGGTGGTTGGTATCGGTACCGTTCATCTGATCCGGTCGTTGAATGCGCCGGTTCCCAAAGCAGCGGTGACGAATTCCCAGACCAACCTGACCGGCGACGCAACCGGAAGCGCGAACCGGAAGCGGTTTGATTCAAGCGATTTCAACACGTCTGTGGCACCGACGACGAAGGCGGTGAAGATATTGTTCCATGTGTTGGACGCCGGAACGGGCGACGGGCTGGCTAACGCCAAAATTCAGGTTGCTTACTTTGGGGCGGGTGGAGTGGACGAAGGTCATGATGTACTGACAGACAACAACGGTGTTGCCGCCATTCCGGAGCCTGACGACCCGACCAAGAATCACGGTCCAAATGTGTTTGTGACGGCGGAAGGGCACGTTCCGAAAGTGGTGGGATTTCACGACGGCGCGGTGCCAGCCGGTTACACCATGAAACTGGACCCGGCGATGACGGCGGGTGGCTTGGTGGTGGATGAGCAGGGATTGCCGGTGGCCGGTGTAAAAATCATGATCCAGAATCCAGGGATGGAACCGGGCCAGGCGGAAAACGTAGATTTCCAGACCTGCCCGGTGACCAACCATGGCGATGGAAGCTGGAGTTGCAGCTACATTCCCAAGGACTACACGAGTGAAATCCGTTTCATCCTGAAAAAGCCGGGCTATGCCGTGACGTTTCCGGTGGTGCCGGTGGCCCAGGTGGATTTGACCAATCTGGTGCTCGTAATCAACCGTGGATTTACCGTCACCGGACGGATCACAGACCCGCAAAACCGTCCGATTGTCAATGCCCGCATCAAGACCCTGCCCAACAACAGCAATAAGCGGCAATCCACCAAAACGGACGAAAACGGCGTTTTTACGCTCACCGGTGTGCCGAATGATGATATGACCGGACCAAAATGGACTTATGAACAACCGGCGCTTGAAACAAACAACCGCGGCGCGGTCATCATCAGAGCTGGCTATGATTTCTATGGGTTTGACCAGTTTACGCTTGAAACGAACACCGGTGTCCCGGTTATGGTCAAACACCTTGTCCGATGGCCGGGAGAGACGAATCAACGTCAGGTGAACCTAGCGATGCAGGCTGACGGATTTGCGCCGCAGACAGCTACTGTGGAATTGCTCGACTCAACCAACATTGCCAACCTCACGCTGTCACCGGGAAACATCTTTCGCGGGCGGGTGGTGGATGAGGCCGGCAATCCGATTTCGAATGCGATTATCCGGACCGATTGGGATTTCAAGAACCAGATTGAGACTCGATTCAACTGGACAACGCACGCGGATGGGAATGGCCGGTTCGAATGGGACTCGGCCCCGGCGGAGGAAATCTGCTACTGGTTTGAAGCGGACGGCTATAATGTGATCCGGGGCATGCCGCTCCCAGCCGACGGCAGCGACCACGAAATCACCCTCAAAAGCAACGCGGTAAAATAAAGCGAGTGGCCTCCAAATTGAACGCTTGGATTTGAAGGCTTTGATATCATTAAAAGCGATTCATCCTTTCATCGTGCGAAATTGGCGCAAGGCGACAAAGGGATCGATTCGGGTCAGTAAAAAATGCGCCCAGTGATTTTTCCAACGCTGCCAGAAGGTCTGTGACTTCCGCCATTGGCGCGGCTCGATTCTTTGAGAGTGTTTTAGCAGGCGCTCAAAAATTTCCCGCGCTTCAACGGCAGCCGTCTTGTCTTCGAGACGCAGCATCAATTCGTAATTCAGATTGAGGCTGCGAATGTCGAGATTGGAAGAGCCGACGTAAACCACCCCGTCGCTGAGAATCAGTTTGGCATGCAGAACCTGCGGTTGATACTCGTAAATTTCCACGTCGGCTTTCAACAGGCGATGATACAAACTTCTGGCCGCCAGTTGCGACACCAGGATGTCGGATTGGCCGGCCAGAATCAGTTGCACGCGTCCGCCGCGCCGCGCCACGCGCATCAAATCCCGCCGCACCCGCCGGGTCGGCAGAAAATACGCGCTCACGATCCGCACCTCGCGGGCTTTGGCCAAATCCTGATACAACGCGGTTTGAAAAGGGCTCGCACCACGACCGGGATGGCTCAGCAATAATTCCCCCGCCGATTTTTTGAGAGGTTTGCGCTTGCGTTTGAATGCGCGCAATCGCATCAGCGGGTTGCGGCGGAAATCCGACAGCGCGAACAATCCATCGAAGGATGCCGCCAGCTCCACGGCCAGGGTGGGATTTTCAATCCGGACGCCGATATCGCACCAGCCGCGCGTCACGCCGTCGCCATCGTATTCATCGGCCATATTGAATCCGCCAATGAACATCGTGGCGTCATCGCAAATCAACAACTTGCGATGA
>DAIRTX010000054.1:0-26904 GCA_036803685.1 Verrucomicrobiota bacterium
AAAGACGTATGACAAGGAAACCTATCGCGGGCGCGGAATTGAACGGGCTGGTTGCGGGCTTGAACAAGTTGTCCCGCAATTTGTGGTGGAGCTGGGATCAGGAGGCGCAGGATTTATTTCAGGAACTCTCGCCGCGCAGCTGGCAAAATCTTTATCACAACGCCGCCGCCATTTTGCGCGAAGTCTCGGAATACGAACTGCGCGTGCGCCTGCAGGACGCCGATTTTGAGCACCGCGCGCGCGCGGTGCTGCATGATTTCGAGGAGTATCTCACCTGCAAAAGCACCTGGGGGCACGTGAACGCGCCACAATTGCTCCAAAATCCCGTCGCGTATTTCTCCGCTGAGTTTGGTTTTCATGAATCGCTGCCGATTGCCGCCGGTGGCCTCGGCATCCTCGCCGGCGATCACGCGAAATCCGCCAGCGACCTCGGCCTCGGCTTCGTCGGCGTCGGTTTGTTCTACCGCGAAGGTTACTTCCAGCAGGCCATTGACACGAACAACTGGCAGACCGAATTCTACAATCTGGTGGACCCGCAAAACGTGCCGCTGGAGCCCGTGCTCGGCGCTGACGGCCAGCCGCTGGTGCTCGACGTGGAGATTGACATGAACCGCGTCTCCTTCAAGGCGTGGCGCGTGAACGTCGGGCGCGTGCCGGTGTATTTACTCGACGCCAACCGCCCGGAAAACGCCGAGCATTTCCGCGATTTGACGGCGCGCGTTTATGGCGGCGACAGCACAATGCGGGTGATGCAGGAAATCCTGCTCGGCATCGGCGGGGTCCGCCTGCTGCGCCAGCTCGGCGTGCAACCGTCGGTCTTCCACATGAACGAAGGTCACGCGGCTTTCCTCGCGCTGGAATTGATCCGCGAAAAAATGGCCGTCGGGCAAAGCCTGGCCGACGCCCTGGCCGCCACCCGGCAGCAATGCATCTTCACCACCCACACTCCGGTCGAGGCCGGTCACGACCGGTTCAGCCCGGGTTTGATGGATTACGCCTTCCAGTTATACCGGCAGCAATTGCCCATCCCCTTCCCGGAACTGCTGGGCCTGGGCCGGGTGGATCCTCAAAATCCGGAGGAATCGTTTTGCATGACGGTGCTGGCGCTCAAGGCGTCGCGCACCGCCAATGGCGTGAGCGAGCTGCACGGCCGGGTCAGCCGCCACATGTGGCAATCCCTTTATCCCGGCACACCCGTTGAAAAAGTTCCCATCGGCCACATCACCAACGGCATTCACCTGCTCGGCTGGATGAAAGGTTCGGTGCGCCAGTTCTGGCGGAAAAAAATGAAGGACAAGAGAGAGGGCGTGGTCAAGATGTGGGACGAAAAATATGGACACGATTGGGCGTCGGCGATTCATCACCCTGAATTCTGGAAAAAAATGGCCGATGCGTCGTTCGTTTCCGATGAGGAGCTTTGGGCGTTGCGCTACAAACTGCGGCGCGAGATGATTGAATTCGTCCGCCGCCGGCTGTTGCTCCAAAACCAGCGCATGACGCAGGGCGATTTCATCCGCTTCGATCGCCTGCTGAATCCCGACGCGCTGACCATTGGCTTCGCGCGCCGCTTCGCCACTTACAAACGCGCGCCGCTGATTTTCCAGCAATTCGACAACATCGTGAAACTCGCGCACGACAAACAGCGTCCGGTGCAATTCATTTTCGCCGGCAAGGCGCATCCGCGTGACGACGAAGGCAAACGCTTCATCCAGCAAATCATTCACCTCAGCAAACAGGGTGAACTGGCGGACAATGTGGTGTTTGTCGAAAACTACGACGTTCACATCGCGCGGCAGATGGTTTCCGGCTGCGACGTCTGGCTGAACAACCCGCGCCGCCCGCTGGAAGCGTCCGGCACCAGCGGCATGAAGGCCGGCTGCAATGGCTGCCTGAATTTCAGCATCCTCGACGGCTGGTGGCGCGAAGGCTACGACGGCACCAATGGTTTTGCCATCGGCGGCGATTCAAATCCGGACAACGTCGAGGAACAGGATCGCGTGGACAGCGCCAATCTTTACCAGACGCTCACCGGACAGGTCATTCCGATGTTCTTTGACCGCGACGAACAAGGCATTCCGCGCCAATGGATTCAGCGCATCCGCCGCGCAATGGTCACGCTCGTGCCGCAATTCACCACCGACCGCATGGTCAAGGAATACACGCGGAAGTATTATCTGACGAAGTGAGATTTGTGGTGGGGCTGCGTTGCTGCGCAGCCCAAATATCAGGGCGGCGCGGCAGCGCCCGCCCTACCAAATCAATAAACCAACACCAGCGCCGCCGCCTGTTGTGCCGACTTCACCACGTCGTTGAATTTCCATCCTTGCGCTTAGACACGTCGTTCGTAACCTTTCCACTGTTTTGATATGAACTATAAAATTTCTCAACGCGCCGCTTCACTGTCACCATCGCTCACGCTGGCCATTGACGCGAAGGCCAAGGCCATGAAGGCCGCGGGCGAGGACGTTGTGGGCTTCGGCGCCGGCGAACCGGATTTCGACACGCCGCAACACATCAAGGACGCCGCCGCCAAGGCGCTCGCCGCCGGGTTCACGAAATACACGCCGTCCAGCGGCATCCCGGAATTGCGCCAGGCCATCGCCGACAAGTTCAAGCGCGAAAACGGCCTCACTTACGAGCCGTCACAAATCATTGTTTCCTGCGGCGGCAAGCATTCGTGTTACAACGTCATCCTCGCCACGTGCCAGGAAGGCGACGAGGTCATCATCCCCGCGCCGTATTGGCTGAGTTACCCGGAGATGGTGAAGCTCGCGAGCGCGAAACCGGTAATTCTGCAAACCACCGACAAGACCGAATTCAAAGTCACGCCGGCACAGCTTCGCGCGGCCATCACGCCCAACACGCGGCTTTTCATCTTGAACTCGCCGAGCAATCCGACCGGCAGCGTTTATACGCCGGAAGAAATCAAGGCGTTGGGCGACGTTTGCGTGGAAAAGGGCGTGCTCATCATGAGCGACGAGATTTACGAGCGCCTGCTTTATGACGGCGCGGTGCACAAAAGCGTTGCCAGTTTCTCACCGGCGCACCAGGAACACACCATCATCGTTCACGGCTTCGCCAAGGCTTGGAGCATGACCGGCTGGCGTTTGGGATTTCTCGCCGCGCCGGAGCCGATTGCCAGGGCCATTGACGCCGTGCAAAGCCACAGCACCAGCAACCCGACGTCGTTCGCGCAGAAGGGTGCGCTGGCCGCGATCACGGGTTCAATGGATCATTTGAAAACCTGGCTGGTGGAATTCGACAAACGCCGCCGTTTCGCGCACCAGAAGTTGAACAGCATTCCCGGTATTTCGTGCGTCAACGCAAAGGGCGCGTTTTACCTGTTCCCGAACATTTCCAAGACCGGCCTTAAGTCCACCGAATTCTGCGCGAAGCTGCTCGAAGCGGAGAAGGTCGCCGCCGTGCCCGGCATCGCGTTCGGCGCGGACGACTACCTCCGCATCAGCTACGCCACCAGCATGGCGAACATCGAAAAGGGGTTGGAACGAATTGAGCGGTTTTGCAAAACGCTGGTGAAGTAATTTTTTATTGTAGAGCAGACATTCCTGTCTGCTGGTTGAGGAACTTTCCAGTTCCGTTTCGGGTGACTGGAAAGTCACACGGACCCGCAGGCTGGAAAGCCTGCGCTACGCCATGGTTTTGATTCACCCGTCGCCGCCGTCCATTATTTCCAAGAACGGTTGCCGCTGCGCGCGGTGAACAGTTAGGACGATTCCCTTTAACTTAACGGTGCGGAAAGTTGTTCGAGTTTCGCGCCTTCACGCTGCCAGAGGGTTGCTTCGACCCGCGGCACATACATTTGCGTTTCCGCGGGCAGATGTTCGGCGATGACATCGTAACTGCGCGTTTTATAGCGATCCAAAAGCTTTTGCACCGTGCGTTCACCGGCGTTGTAAGCGGCCAGGGCGAGCCGCCAATCCTTGAAATGGTCGTGAAGATATTTCAGATACTGGGCGGAGGCGGTCGCGCTCGGTTCCGGTTGATAACGTTGATCGCGCGGCCACAAGGAAAGACCGAACCGTTTGGCCGTGGCCGGCATCAATTGAAATAATCCCGCCGCTCCCGTCGGACTCCGGGCGCGACGGTCAAATGACGATTCCACTTCCGCCACCCAGACCAGTTCCGGAGGAATCTTTTGCGCGGCAAAAATCGGCTTCAACTCCGGCACATATTCTTTTGCCGGGGCCGGCCAGGGACGGCTGGAAACTTTTCTCACCCAGATGTCACGTTCCTTTTGCGGAGTGGGATTGGGAACCGGTTGGGGCGGCTGGTTGGTTTCAACTTTTGGCGGTGGAATCGTGAGCCGGATTTCGTCCGCGACATCCAGGTAATCCATCCGCGCCCTGAGCCACGCGGCGTAGGGCTGGGTTTCCTCGCGACTTTCCAGCAACGGCAGGATGGTTTTGGCTGTTTGCCGCAGCGCCGCAATATCCACCACGTAGTCGCTTTGAAAGCGCTGCTGCATTTCGCGAAAAAATTGCTGCACCGCGCGCTCGTCCACCTCGGGAAGCGCGTTGAGAACGTTCGTGTCGAGATTTTCCTGCGCCCATTGTTGCGCGCCTTGAACCAGTTCCGGCAATGTGACCGGGTCGTCATCCGCCCGCGCAACCAGTGAACCCGCCAAAAACAACACGAGGATGCCGCCCGCTTTCATGATTTCATCCCTGCTCCATTCTGCCGGTTACACTTCCTTGCGCCGTTTCGATCAACTCACGGATGCGGCGGGCGTCGGCTTTCGTGTGGCCGTGACTCGCCAGCGGGTCGCTGCCGCCGGACGATTCAATCAAAATGTCCGCCCAAATGATTCCAGTTTTGATGTGAACGGACGCCACCTTGGTGATGCTGATGCTGATTTCGTCCTTGCTGAACCACGACCGTCTGCGCCGGATGACCGCCTGGTCCGTCACTTCGATGACGGTGGGAAAAAGGAAATTCCCGTGCGTCCAACGGCTCGCCTGAAATGTTTCCGAAGCCATGACCGCATCATAGGTCAAAGCTCTGGCGGGGCAACGGAATTTTCATCAGGTTAAGCCAAACAAGCTGAAGCTTGAACTCCAACTGCGCGGCAAACGTTATTTCAAAAAATCCCGCCGGAGCATTTGCATCAGGTCGTTGACGGCCAGCATCAGTTTGCCGCGCAATTCAGCCGCGTCTTCCGGGCTGGATAAATCAATCGGCTCGCGCATGACCTGGGCGTAACGCCGGTTCAAAGCGAGTTGCTCGTCGCTTTGGCCGAGCCGTCGAAGCAGCCCGCGCACTTTTTCCGCAAGGCGTTGCGCTTTCGCAATCGTCTTCAAAGCCGCATCCGCGCCAAGCTCACCGGCCTGCACGCGCTTCAACAAGCCGCATTCAAACGCCCGGCAATAAGCGGGACGTTCCGAATAAATCCTGCAAAGCGTGCCATCGAAACAGGCGCATGGTTGCGCAAAAGCCTGTTTGCGTCCCTTCTTTTTCAGCGACAACCCAAGTTCAGCCAGTCGTTGGACGCCATCGCCCTTGCGCAATTCCACGTCGGCAAACAAGACACCATTGCAGCACAAGCCGCAGTTCGGACAGAGTTGTTCAATGCCGTTCATGCCGTGAATCGTAGCAGCCGATGTGAATCGGCTCAAACTTCTCCCGCCGGAATAATGAGCGGACTCATCCCGTTTTGCGGGACTGTTACAAAATCAATACACCATCCGCCTACGCCAAAGCTCAGGCGCGACTCGACTTGGCGGTGAATAATTTCATCGCCACAGATGTTTCGGATATTTCCGCTGCAACTCGGATTTGATGCGCGGATAGTGCTCGCGCCAGAAACTGGCAAGGTCCTGTGTAATCTGTATCGGCTTCATGCCCGGTGTCAGAATGTGAACCAGCACCGGCACCCGTCCCAGAGCAATCTTCGGCGTCTGGGTCACGTCGTAAAGCTCCTGGATGCGCAACGAAATATGCGGCGAGCCGGTTGCCTCGTAAGCGACCTTCGGCGTGCGGCCGTTCGGCAGCGACAACCGCTCCGGCGCGTGCTTGTCCAGCAACCCGCGTTGCGCCTCAGACAGCCACGACATCACGACCGGTTTCACTTCGCGTTCCTTGATGTCCTTGTAACTCACCGCGCCGTGGCAAAGCCGCCCGATGATGTGCTTGCGATCGTCTTCGGTGATGGGCGGAAGCTGGAGCTCGGGGCAATGCTGGCAAAGCAGGCGCAGCCGCAACAGCCATTGCTCGACATTGTGATCCCAATTCGGCAACGGCAATCGTCCGGCAATAATCTCATCGGCCAGCAATCGTGCCGCCATGTCGGCAGGCGGCGGTTCAACGCGTTTGGCCGACAGCGCCAGGCCGCGAAACTTCAACAACTCCGCAGCTTGCACCCGCTTGGCCGTTGCATCGAATTGGACGTGCAAGCTGGATTCCATGTCCTCGGGATAAAATTCGCGCAACCAGTCCACTTCAATGGCCGTGGCAAGGGAAAGAATGGTGTTCACTTCCCGGCCCTCGACTTCTCGGACTTCGGCGGCAACGAACAAAGGACTGTGTTGCACGGCGCTTTCGCGCGCCAGCACGCCGCGGAGATTGTGAACCAATTCGCAACGGAGCGTGCCCTGATCCAGCCGCCGCGCCACGCGGTCGGAAAACCCGATGAGAATGCACTTTTGCAAAGCCTCGTCCCTGATCTCGCGCGGTTTCACATCGAGACCCTCACGTTCGGCGATGCGGATAAATTGATCGAACAATGGCCCAACCTGTCGCGCAGTCACGGCGTGGATGCCAAGCCGGCGGCAGGCGTCGAGGCGGAACTGGTTTTTGGCCGCATAAGTCCACGCGCGCATGAGAATCCAGAAATCCGACGACGCCTTCTCGCCGAGCAAATCCTCGCGGAGTGAGTTTGTGTCGCGGTCCACGTTGCGGAGCAGCAAATCGCGCCCCTGCGTGAGCGCGGCGACAAGGCAGGCCTGGTGGACGCAACCGTATTCCTGGGCGGCGAGCAACATGCGCGAGTAACGCGGGTGCAACGGAAACGCGAGCATCTTACGGCCGATTGGCGTGATTTGTAGCGCAGACATTCTTGTCTGCGGGTTCGGCGGACATTCCTGTCCGCCGTTGGAACTGGCGACTGGAAAGTCGCCAGAACTCGCAGGCAGGAATGCCTGCGCTACATTTTTGAGCGCGCCCAAGTCTCCCAGCAATTCCTCCGCGTGGGCCAGGCTTTGTTCGTTTGGCGGTTCGAGCCAGCGGAATTTCCGCAAATCTTCGACCCCGGCGGCTTTAAGCGTGAGCACCACTTCGGCCAGGTCGAGCCGCTTGATTTCCGGCAGTTCCTGAACCAGCCGATGTCCATGTTCCTCTCGCGACCAAAGCCTCATGCAAACGCCCGGCGCGGTGCGACCCGCCCGTCCCGTCCTTTGGTCCGCGGATGATTGGCTGATCTTTTCGATGAGCAGCGTGTTGATGCCGCGATACGGATCGTAACGCGGGATGCGCGCCAGGCCGCTGTCAATCACCAGCCGGATGCCGTCAATGGTGAGCGAGGTCTCGGCGACGTTGGTGGAAACGACAACTTTGCGCTGGCCGTAACGTGCCACCGCGGCGTCCTGGTCTTTGGGGGAAAGTTCGCCGTGCAACGGAAGCAGAATAAAACCTTTCGACTCCGAAGTGTGACGGATGGCCTCGATGGTCTGCGAAATCTCAAAGCCGCCCGGCATGAACACCAGCACGTCACCCTCCACGCCGGAGTGGACATAATGACTGAAAGCCTCGGCAGCCTGCTCCCAAACCGGGCGTTTGTCCGTGTAACCCGGCTGCGCGGCGTATTCGATTTCAACCGGAAACACACGGCCTTCGGAGGAAAGGATGGAGCAACCGAATTCGGAGGGCGGAGTTCCACGACGCCCTATTTCAGATGGCAAAGTTGGGGACTCGTGTAACTCGCCCCTCCGAGAACCCATGTAATTTCCGAGCAACTCCGCGTCGAGCGTGGCGGACATGACGATGAGATTCAGGTCGGGCCGATGTTGCTCCTGCAAGTCGAGCGCGCGAGCCAGCGTGATGTCGCCGTAAAGATGGCGTTCATGAAATTCGTCAAAGATCAGGACGGAAACACCGGGCAGCTTTGAATTGTCAATCATCTGCCGCAACAAAACGCCTTCCGTCACAAAACGGATTTTAGTCCGCGGCGATGTGACATTTTCAAAACGGATTTGGTAGCCGACTTCGTTACCAAGCTGGACGCCGAGTTCCTGTGCCACGCGCGACGCGAGCAGACGCGTGGCCAGCCGCCGCGGCTGGAGAATCACGACCTGCCCGTCGCGCAGGAAATCATGCCGGAGCAACATTTGAGGGACTTGCGTGGATTTGCCGGAACCGGTCGGCGCGGACAAAATCAGCCGCCGGTCGGTTTTCAAGCGGGCGATGATGTCGCGCTCGATTTCGTAAATGGGCAGTCGGTCAGCCATGCGTGACGATTTCTCGACTCAAGCAAGAACCCAGCCGGGTTTGATTTCCTCGTCGAATGTTGAAGCCGGAATTTGCTGCACCAATTTTCGTTCGGCCAGAATGCCGATCATCGCCGCGTTGTCGGTGCAAAGCGATTTTTCGGCAAGCTGCAGCGCAAAACCTTCGCGTTCGCACGCGCACGCCAGTTCGCGGCGCAAGGCGCGGTTGCAGGTGACACCGCCGGAGGCGGTCACACAACGAACATGGTTTCGTTTCGCCGCGCGAATGGTTTTTTTTACGAGCACTTCGACGATGGCCGCCTGGATGCTGGCGCACAAATCGCGCACCCGTTGCGCGTCATCCAAAATCCCCGGGTGATCGCGGAGAAAATAGCGCACGGAGGTTTTCAGGCCGCTGAAACTGAAGTCGTCACCGGGGTCATTAAGCAAAGGTCGCGGGAAGTCAAATGCCTTTGGATTCCCCTGCTCCGACAGCCGGTCAATTTCCGGTCCGGCGGGATACGGCAGACCCATGAGCTTGCCGGTTTTGTCGAAACATTCGCCCGCCGCGTCGTCCACCGTCGAACCGAGCACGCGATGTTTCAGTTCCGATTCCACCCGCACGAGCATCGTGTGCCCGCCACTGACAATGAGCGAAACGTTCGGTTGGAAGGCGCTGAAATCGGCGAAGCCAAGCGTGCTGCCAGCATCTTGCTGGCAGCCTGAATTGTCCTGCCGGCAGGATGCCGGCAGCACTTTGGAAGTGGAAATCCAGGGCGAATACAAATGCGCTTCGTGATGGTTGATGCCGACAAACGGCTTGCGCAAGGCGAACGCGACGGCCTGCGCGGCCTTGAATCCGACGAGCAAGGCCATTGGCAAGCCCGGCCCTTGCGTGGCGGCAACAGCGTCGAGTTGTCCCGGCTGTACACCCGCATCGCGCAGCGCGGTTTGCACGACGGGAATCAAGTTCCGCAGATGTTCGCGGGCGGCAAGTTCCGGCACGACGCCGCCGTATTCGGCGTGCAACTTGATTTGCGAGGAGACGGCGCTGGACAAAACCCTGCCGTCGCGCACGACCGCGGCGCCGGTTTCGTCGCAGGAAGTTTCAAGGGCCAAAAGAGTCATGCGTGCTGGAGTTCAAGCTTTAGCCTGTCATACCAATTCCCAGAGACAATCGGTGCAATGGGTAGGGCGGCGCTGCTGCGCCGCCGGATATGTTGGCCGCGCAGCAGCGCGGCCCTACCTTATTTCGCGGCCACTCTTGCCGCTCCATCCGCGCGTTCGCTGTACAGCATAATGCCCTTGAGCAAATCCCTGGCGCGTTCGAGTTGGACGTCATGAACATTTTCGATGCTGACGCGATTGGTTTCGCTGAGGGATGCCATCCCGCCCGGCGCGCGTTTCAGCACCACCGCGGCTTCCTGTTCCTCGGTCATGGGCACTTCGATGTCCGGCGTGATGCCATGCTGGTGAATGACCTTGTGACTGGGCGTGTAATATTTGGCGGTCGTGAGTTTCAGCGCCGAGCCGTCATCGAGCGGAAAAATGCTTTGCACCGAGCCTTTGCCGAAGGTTTTCTCGCCGAGAATGACAGCGCGGTGCAAATCCTGCAAACAGCCGGTGACGATTTCCGCCGCACTCGCGCTGCCGAGATTGACCAGCACGACTATCGGCTTTGGGGAACCATCCTTGCCGGCAAATTCATCGCCGCTGCCGGCGGCGCGGCGGACGGAATTCTGGCCCGGATCGCGTCCTTCGGTGGTGACGACAAACTGGCCGCGAGGCAGAAATTTTCCACAAACTTCCACCGCCTCATCCAGCAAGCCGCCGGGATTCCAGCGCAAATCAATAATCAATGCCTTCATCCCCTCGGCTTTCAGTTTGTTCAAGGCGGTTTCGAGTTCTTCGCCGGCTTTGTCGCCGAATTCCGTGATGCGGACGTAGCCGATTTTGTCATCACCCAGCGGGAACTCCTTTTTGCTGTTGATGTCCTTGACCATGTCCATCTTGACGATGGCGCGCGTGAGCGTGAAATTTTTCACCAGGCCCGACGACGGACGCTGAATGGTCACCGTCACCTTCGTGTCCGGCTCGCCCCGAAGCAGTTTCACCGCGTCCGGCAACGACATTTTCTCAGCGCTCTTGCCGTCAATTTTAATGATGCGGTCGCCGGACAAAATTCCCGCGCGAAATCCCGGCGTATCCTCCATCGGCGCGATGACGGTCACATAATTGTCCCTCATCGAAACGACGAGGCCGAGTCCGCCGAATCGTCCTTCCGTGTCGTTCTGCAATTGCTGGTAATCATTCACGTCCATGAATTCGCTGTGAGGATCCAGCGAGCCGACCATGCCCTTGAGCGACGAGTAAACCAGGTCGTGATACGTCAGATTCTGGCCGTCCACATATTCCTTGCGCACCTTTTCAAGCACGTTGGCGAACAACTCCAGATTCGGATACACCGAGTCCTGCTTGCCCGCCGCCTGCGCCGACCCCAGATAAATCCGCGCGCCAATCGCCAGATTCAACACCAGCGCCACAATCACCAAGCCATAAATCAAATGTCGTCTCATAAACGGGGGAAAACTACCACAAAGGCGTCCGGACACCAAGTTCTTGGAAACGGTTTGTGTCCTGGCGGTTCAAAATCAAATTTTACCTTTCAACAACGTCTCAATGAACGGCAGATCGCCCGGCACCGTGACTTTCGGATTCGGCGCCACGCTGGACACAAGCCGGACCGGCTGGCCAATCAATTCACACGCCGACGTGTCGTCGGTGAAAACCAATTTGCGACGGCGCGCTTCCGCCAGCGCCCGGCGAATCACCTCGACCCGAAACGTCTGGGGCGTTTGCACCGTCCAAAGCCGCGACCGGTCAAGCGTGCGCTGAATGAATCTGCCGTCGTCGGATTCCTTGATGGTGTCCGTTACCGGTTGTGCCGCCACCGCTGCGCCGTTTTCATCCGCCGCCTTGACCGTTGCGGCAATCAACTCCCCGCTCGTGCAGGGCCGCGCCGCATCCTGAATGGCCACAATTTCCGCCGTCACCGACAACGCCTCCAGACCGTTCCAGACCGAATCCTGCCGTTCCGTCCCGCCAATGACGACACGAAATGGTTTTTGAAAATGAAATTTTGCCGCGAGTTCCAGGAAGTATTTTTCCATCCCGCCGCGAACGACGAGAATAATTTCGCCGATGCACTTCGCGCCATCGAACCGCTGCCAGGTGTGCGCGACGACCGGGCGTCCGGCCACTTCGAGAAACAATTTGTCCACACCCGCGCCCATGCGGATGCCTTTGCCGGCGGCGACAAGAATGGCGGCGTTCATGCAGTAAACGTTGCTGCTTGCCGGTTGCAGACGCAAGCGCGGCCTCAACGAAATTATCCCCGTAAATTCAGCCCAACCGCCAGACGATGCGTGCCTTGTTCAAATCGTACTGCGACATTTCCATTTTCACGCGGTCGCCCGCGGTGAGACGGACAAATCGTTTGCGCATCTTGCCGGAAATCGTCGCGAGCACCTGGTGTTTATTGTCCAGTTCGACGCGAAACATCGTCCCGGCCAGCACCGTCAAAATGCGTCCCTCGATCTGTATGTGTTCTTCCATGAAAGACGCCGGATTTTATCCAAGGAAGCACCGTGAAAGCCAATAAAAATCCGCGCCATAAAACGGCACGGGGCGACGCCCCTTAAGAACGTCGCCCCGGCCAAAGTTGCATACGGCGAAGATTAATAACGATCCCGGCGTCCACCGCCGCCACCGCCACCGCCGCCGCCGCCACCGAAGTCACGGCGCGGACCGCGGTCACCGCGGGGACGTTCCTCTTTCGGACGAGCGATATTGACCGTCAATTGACGGTCACCCAGCGTCGCGCCGTTCATGGCTGCAATCGCCTTTTGCGCTTCCTCGGGCGTGGACATCGTGACGAAGGCAAAGCCGCGCGAGCGACCGCTCATCCGGTCCATCATGAGGTTGGCTTCGGCGACCGTGCCGTGGGCGGCAAACGCTTCCTGCAGGTCATTTTCAGTGGTGTTGAAGGAAAGATTTCCGACAAACAGTTTCGTGCTCATTTAATGATTTGCTGTTCAAGACCAACCGTTTTTCCAGACTGTTCCCGACCATCGGGTCTCAAATCATCACTGAACCACGTTCACTTGAAGATTTTCCATGCCTCGAAAGGACAAGTTGTCCAACAGTTGTTGCATAATTTACCCATTCCCAAAATAATTGCAAGAAATATCTAAAACACTTCCCGCTGCCGGCCACACCAAGACGCCAGGCCACCCCGACCGTGGAACGCCGGATTCATCCGGCTGCTGGCGGAACCGCGGGTGGAGGCCCGCCGGATGAATCCGGCGTTCCGGTGGCTGAGGCCGGTCGCACCCGCGCATGGATATGCTTACGTCGGCTTCCAGTCCAAAACTTTTAATTGCACCGTGCGGCGGCCGTTGAATTCATTGACCTGCGGTGCGAACGCCAGATCAAATTTCCCAACCGGCAACGACTTGTCGCCACCATTCCACCAAACGGCTTCGTGCGTCACGGCGCCGTCCGTCAACCAAAGTTTGACGTGCTGCTTCTCCTTGCCCATGCGCTGGAGCGGGCGTTGGTGCGTGACGCCGCGCGCACAGAATTGCACCGGTGGGTTCCCCTGCCCGGTCGGCTTCAAGCGCGCCAGTTCGCCGAGCGATTCCAAGGTCATTTCGTCCAAACCAACCTCCGCATCGAGGCGCAACGGCGGTTGCAAATCTTCCGGCTTTAACGCGCGCCGCGCCAGTTCATTCAACCGCTGCCGGAGCGCGTCCACTTTATCCGGCTGAAGGCTCAAGCCCGCCGCCATCGCGTGACCGCCGTGCCGCACGAGCAAATCGCCGCACTCACGCAACGCGGCGGCCAGATCAAAACCCGCAATGCTGCGGCCCGAACCGCGCCATTCACCGCCTTCACCGCCAAGAATGATCGTAGGACGGTAAAATTGTTGAAGCACGCGCGTCGCGACGATGCCGACAACGCCGATGTGCCAGAGCAATTGCCCTTCGACGATGACGAAATCAGTCTGCGGATCAAATTTTGATTTAACGACACCCATGACTTCTTCGACGATGCCGCGTTCAATCTTCTGGCGTTCGCGGTTTCGCGAGTCGAGGCTTTGGGCGATGGGCCTGGCTCCGGCCAAATCGCGCGCGAGCAGCAAATGCAGCGATTCCTCCGCGGTTTCGAGCCGGCCGGCGGCATTCAGGCGCGGGGCCAGCTGAAAACCTACTTCGTAAGCGCCGAGTGTTGGCGGGCACTGCGCGACCTGCTTGAGCGCAATCAACCCGGGCCGCCGGGTGGTGTTGAGCCGTTGCAAACCGGCGGAAGCGAGAATCCGGTTTTCTCCGGTCAATGGCACAAGATCGGCAATAGTACCGAGCGCGACCAAATCGAGCAGTGGTCGCAAATCAAATTCCGCCGTGCCAGGTAAACCAATTTCGCGTCCGCGTTTGACCAGCGCATGGGCCAGCTTGAACGCGAGGCCGACGGAGCAAAGTTCGGTGAACGTGCTGCCGGCATCTTGCCGGCAGTCCTGACCTGTCATTGGAGTTGGACCTGCCGACGGGACGTCGGCAGCACGTTGAAGTTGTGGATTCACCAGCGCAACCGCCTCGGGCGCCGGACTTGAGACCTGGTGATGATCGAGGACGATGACCTCCACGCCGCGCGAACGCAGAAGGCTGATGGTTTCCACGGCGGTCGAGCCGCAGTCCACGGCCAGCAGCAGTTTTACGGGAAACTTTTTGAGGCAATTTTCGACGCCATCGGCGCTAAGGCCGTAGCCTTCGTCCATGCGGTTCGGCAGATAAAAATCCACCTTCCAGCCAAGAGGACGCAGAACTTCGACGAGGAGCGCGGTGGATGTCACGCCGTCCACGTCATAATCGCCAAAGATGACCAGTGATTCATTTTGTTCGCGGGCGCGGAGCAATCGCTCGACGGCGACGGCCATGTTCGGGAGCAAAAAAGGGTCGGCAAGGTTCTTGAGGCGCGGCTGGAGAAAATTTTCAATGGCGGACGGCTCGCTGAAACCGCGATTGAGCAGGCATTGCGCGAGTAAGGGCGGGATTTTGAGCTGCGCCGCCAGTTGACCGGCAAGGAGCGGTTGCGGTGGTGCGAGCGACCAGCGAAATTTCATTGCGGCTTACGGTTTTGACGAATGGCCGCACCGGTGCGTTTCTCCCGTTCCGCGACCATGACGGACAGCACAATGGCAATCAGAATGATCGTGGCAACGGTCATCAACGAAACGCCCGTCGGGATTTCGACCTGAAACTGTTTCGGCTCCTGGCCGTGCGGGTCGAGGAGCATTTTCACGCCGATAAAGGCGAGCACGAGCGACAAACCGATTTTCAAATAGCGGAAATAGCCGATCGCGCCGGCGAGCAGGAAATACAGCGAGCGCAGGCCGAGGATGGCAAAGACGTTTGAAGTGAAGACGATGAACGGTTTGGTCGTCACCGCAAAGATGGCGGGGATGGAATCGAGCGCGAAAATCAGATCGGTCGTCTCAACCACCAACAGCACCAGCGTCAGGGGCGTCAGCATGCGGCGGCCATCCAGCCGGGTGAGGAATTTCTGGCCGTGCAATTCGGTGGTGACGGAGAAAAACTTTCGCGCGCAGCGGACGAAGGGGTTTTTCTCGGGCTGCACGCCGGCATCCTTCGTAAAGAGCATTTTGACGCCGGTGACGACCAGGAACGCACCGAAGAGATAGAGCGTCCATTGGAAGCGTTGGACGAGGGCCGCACCGGCGGCGATCATCACGCCGCGCATCAGCAACGCGCCCAGGATGCCCCAGAACAGCACCCGATGCTGGTACTGGGACGGCACGCGAAAAAACGCGAAGATGAGCGCGATGACGAAGACGTTGTCCATCGAGAGCGACAACTCGATGATGTAACCAGTGGTGAATTGAATTGCCTCTTCGCGACCGCGCCCATAGGCCATGGCCCCGGCAAAAGCCATGGCCAGCGCAAACCAAACCGCGCTCCAAGCGGCGGCTTCCTTGAACTTAACGACGCGAGCATGGCGGTGAAACAGGCCGAGATCGAGCGCGAGGAAAATCAGCACGCAGAGGATGAAACCCACCCAATGCCAAGGCGTGATTTCAACAAAACCAAGCATGGCTTTGCGCTGTCAGACGCGCGCCGTCGTCGTGTTTTGCATTGTCACCTGCGAGGTGCTGCCGATGTTCGGACGTTCGCCTTTGTGCCACCACAACACGAGCGCGCTGGAAATGTAGATGCTTGAATATGTGCCGGTGATGATGCCGATCAGGAAGGTAAAGGCGAAATCGTTGACCGGCCCGCCGCCGAAGATGAACAGCGAGAACGTGGCCAGGAACACGGTGCCCGAGGTGATGATTGTCCGGCTCAAGGTCTGGTTGAGCGCCTGGTTCATCACTTCCCTGAATGTCCCGCGCATGCCCAGCTTCAGATCCTCGCGGATACGGTCGAAGATGACGATGGTGTCGTTGATGGAAAAACCGACGATGGTCAGCACCGCGGCCACGGTTGTGGCGTTGAGTTCGCGGCCCGCGAGGAAATAGCAACCCAGCGTCATCAGGATGTCGTGGACAAGTCCAATCACCGCAGCCACCGCAAAGGAAAACTCATATCGGAAGGCCACGTAAACCAAAATGCCGAACAGGGCCAGCATCAAAGCCAGAAGGGCCGTCTGCATAATCTCCCTGCCAACGGTGGGGCCAACGCTGTCCACGGACGGTGAACTGAATTCGTACTGCGGCAACTTCTCCCGGAGCGTTTTGGACACCAGTTCGGAGATACCTTGCTCCCCTGCTTTCGTCTCCTTGTACGGAAGAACGAGCCGCAGCGTCTTGTCGCCTGTAACCACGTCCCGCTGAATTCCCGGCGTGACCTCGCCCAGGTTCAACGGGGCCAAAACCTGCGCGACGTCTTTCCGCACGGTATCCTGATTTCCAGCGCCCTTGGGTGTGGTGAACTTATAGACCTGCTGCACGCCCCCGGCGAAATCCACGCCCAGCACCTTGCTTCCGCGATAAAGACCGTAGCCGTTGCCGATGAGAATGAGCGTCCATGAAGCGATAAACGCCAGTATGGCCCAACGCATGAAATCGAATTTGGCACCGCGAATGATGTGAAGCATTTTCAATCTCTTAAGCAGGTCCCGGTCGAGCATCCAGTTAAAGATCAGCCGCGTCACCACCAGCGCGCTGAACATGCTCACGATTATACCGATGGTCAGCGTGACGCCAAAGCCTTTCACGGGGCCGGTCCCCATGAAAATCAGGATCACGGACGAAATCAGCGTGGTGAGGTTGGAGTCGAAAATCGTGCCAAACGCCTTGTTGTAACCGGCGGCCACGGCGCCCCGGATGGATTTGCCCGCCGCCAGTTCCTCGCGAATGCGCTCGTAAATCAGCACGTTGGCGTCCACCGCCATGCCGATGGTAAGCACGACACCCGCGATGCCCGGCAGCGTGAGCGTGGTGCCGATGGAACACATCACGCCGAGAAGAATGATAATGTTGAGCATGAGCGCCACGTTCGCCACCAAGCCGGCAAACCAGTAGTAAACCAACATGAACACGGCGACCGCAATGACGCCGATGATGGCCGCCTTGATGCCGCTGCGAATCGAGTCTTTGCCGAGCGTCGGGTCAACGTCGCTGGAATAAACGATTTTAAGCGGCGCGCGCAGCGGGTTTTGCAGCACGTTGGCCAGTTCCTGGGCCTGTTCAACCATGAAATGGCCTGTAATTTGTCCATTACCTGTTTCAATCGCACTTTGAATCACTGGCGCGGAATACAACTCGCCGTCCAATACAATGGCCAGCCGCTGCCCGATATTGTTTCGGGTTACCTCGCCGAATCTTTTCGCGCCATCGGCATTCAGCTGGAAGTCAATTTGCGGTTCGCCCAGGTTGCCGCGCACAGCCATCGCGTTTTTGACGATGTCGCCATGCAGACCATTTTCCGCCCTTTTCTTCACAATGACCTGCTCGATGGTCGGCGGACCATTGGGCTGCTGCTCAGCGCGCTTGAGCAATACGTAGCCGGGCGGAATCAGCTCGTTGTTTTTGATGATCTCATCGCTGTCTTCCTTCACCATCCGGAATTCCAAATACGCGGCCTTTTGAATTTGCGCCTTGGCGCTTTCCTTGTCGGCTTCGGACAAGCCCGGCAATTGAATTAAAATGCGGTTGCCGCCCGCCGGTTGAATGATTGGCTCGGCCACACCGAAAGCATCCACGCGCCGGCGCAACACCTCGACCGCCTGCGACAGCGCACCGCTGACATCCGGCGCGCGGGCAACATAGTTGGTGTCGTTTGCGTCCTGCGGATTGGCCAGCTTGTTCGTGTCCATCTCGACGAGGAACGACGTGCCGCCCTGCAAATCCAGTCCAAGTTTGATTTTACCCGACGCTTCGCGCTGAAGCTGGTTCAGGATGAAAATGTTCGGATGCACCTCATTCTTGGCATTAAAGAACGGGAAATACGGCTGGATGGAGTTTGTGCCGATGGCCTCCTGCAAATTGGCGAACTCGCGTTCGGGCCGCGCCTGCTGCAACGGCTGGAGCCGTTGCACGATACCCGTAAAGTTCGTGTCCCGGTTCACCGCCCGCGTTTCAAACTCCTGCACCAGGCTGCGCGACGTCGGCGGATACATTTCGTAAAACGACCAGCAGACGGCCAGAACGACAAAAAGAAATATCCAGGGATTGTTTCGTCTCATGTTTGGCTCAGGATTCTGCGGCATCGCCGCCTTCGAGGATTTCCGTCACTGAAGATTTGGTGACTTCCATTTTGGCGTCCGCCGAACGGAGTGAAACGGTCCGGTCCTTCACCGAGGTGACGACACCGATGATGCCGCCGGACGTGACGACCTTGTCGCCCGACTTGAGCCCGGCAATCAATTTAGCCTGCTGCTTGGCGCGCTTCTGCTGTGGCCGGATCAAAATAAAGTAAAACACGATGACCAGCAGAATCATCGGGGCAAACGTCATCCAAACGGGCTGCTGCGGTTGAGCCGTTTGCGGCCCAGTTGCCTGGGCCAAAATTACGTTCACGCGATATATGTCCATAAATTGAAAAGTGGCCGCATACTTTAATGCAGCGCGCGCATTTGGCAAGCGTTATTGGCCACGGGTCATGAGTTGGGCGCATCTCAGCTTTTGAGCGGTCGCCGCAAGCCTTTCATTAACACCGGGCTTCAGCCCGGTGAGTGGCCGCCGAACAGCCGTGCCAAGCCGTTTCAACGGCTTCGGCGCGCCGGGCAAACCGTTGAAACGGTTCGACGTTGTTCCATGCCGTTTCGCACCGGGGTGAAGCCGCGGTGCTAATGAGAGGTGTTCAAAAAATGGGATGCACCCCATGAGTTGCCTCGCAACCGGACTATCCTCTCCTGGGGGCATTAATAATGCTGTATAATGCCTAATTACGCGCGATTCCATCCCGTCATGACTGTTGCACGACTCAGGGTCATTGTGGTTTTGGCAATTCCCATTCTTGCCATCGGGGAGTTCCTGGTGGATTTAATCACCCCATTGGGGATTTCCGACTGGGTTTGGTATGTCATCCCGTTGCTGTTTACGCTCTATGTGGGCGGCCGGTCTTTGCCTTACGTGCTGGCCGCGGTCCTCTCGACCCTGCTGCTGGCGGGATTTTTTTTCTCGCCACCGGGGATTGATCCCGAGTGGGCCTTGATCAGCCGTTTGGTGGGGGTTTTGGTGTTGTGGGTGGTGGCGCTGATGATCTGGCACCGCAAACGGGCGGAGGAGGCGTTGCTGTTATCGAAACAGAGACTGGCTTTGCATGTCGAACAGACGCCTCTCGCGGTCATCCAATGGGACTCGGACTTCAAGGTGCAGGAATGGAATCCCGCCGCGGAAAAAGTTTTTGGCTACACGCGGGAGGAAGCCGTGGGCCGGCATTTCAGTTTCTTTGTGTCTGCCTCCGTGCGGCCCCAGGTGGAAGCCGTGGGGCTGACTTTAATGAAGCGGGGGGGGCAGCCAGCGGTCCACCAATGAGAACATCACCAAGGATGGCAGGACCATCACTTGCGAGTGGTTTAACACCACCCTGGTTGATCCGGCCGGCAAGTTCATTGGCGTCGCTTCGTTGGTTCAAGACATCACCGAGCGCAGGTTGGCGGAGCGGCAACTGGCGGAGACGCTGGATTTCAACCAAAAAATCATCTCGGACGCCTCGGCGGGAATCATCGTTTTCAAGGCCTCCGGCCAGTGCGTGCTGGCCAACGAGGCCGCCGCCCGGACGGTCAACGCCACGGTGCCCCAGCTTTTGAGCCAGGATTTCCGGCAGCTCGAATCGTGGCGCGCTTCGGGCCTGCTCAAGATCGCGGAATTAGCCCTGGTCACGGGAAAGCCGCAGCAATACGAGTCCCACCTCGTCAGCACGTTTGGCAAGGAATTGTGGCTGGTGTGCCACTTCACTCCCTTCGTCCGGGGCGATGAACCTCACCTGCTGCTGCTTTTCGACGACATCGCCGGGCGCAAGCAGGCGGAGGAACACGTCCGGGAACAGGCCGCGTTGCTGGACAAGGCGCAGGATGCCATTTTTGTTTTGGATTCGGACGACCGCATTACCTATTGGAATAACAGTGCTGAACGAATTTATGGTTGGACGGCCGCCGAAGCCGTCGGCAAAACGTCGATCGAATTACTTTTCAAGGGAGTGATTACGCCACAACTCGCGAAAACCATCAAAACCGTGAATGAACGCGGCGAGTGGGTCGGCGAATTGCAGGAATACACCAAGGACGGCAAAACCGTCACGGTCCAGGGACGATGCAATCTCATTCGCGACGAGCAAGGCCGCCCGAAATCCCAGCTCATTATCAATACCGACATCACCGAAAAGAAAAATTTCGAAACCCAGTTCCTGCGTTCGCAACGGATGGAAGGGATTGGCGCTCTGGCCGGCGGCATCGCGCACGACCTGAACAACGTGCTGACACCACTCCTCGTCGCAGTGCAGGTGTTGAAAGAAAAAGTTACTGATGAAGACGGGCAGAAATTGTTGCAAGCGCTGGAAACCAACGTCCAGCGCGGTGCGAGTCTCGTCAAACAAGTGCTGGCGTTCGGGCGCGGGGTCACCGGCGAACGGATTGCGGTCAATCCCAAACATATCGCCCGCGAAATCAAGCAAATCATCCGTGAAACCTTCCCCAAGTCGGTGGAGTCCGAGTTGTATTCCGCCGCCGACCTGTGGACCATCACGGGCGACCCGACGCAACTTCATCAGGTCCTGCTGAACCTCTGCGTCAATGCGCGCGACGCCATGCCCAACGGCGGCAAACTGTCCATCCACATGGAAAATGTAATGTTCGACGAAACCTATGCCGGCATGAATCCGGAAGCCAAGGTGGGCCCGTATGTGTGCATCAAGGTGGCGGACACCGGCACGGGAATTCCCTGGGAGATTCAGGACAAGATCTTCGATCCGTTCTTTACGACCAAGGAACCCGGCAAAGGCACGGGGCTGGGTTTGTCCACGACCCTGGCCATCGTCAAGAGTCATGGCGGATTCATCCACTGCCACAGCACTTCGGGCAAAGGCAGTAGATTCGAAGCTTATTTTCCGGCCAACAATACCGCCGCAACCGTGGAAAATGCGGCGGTGGAGGAATCCCAACTGCCGCGCGGCCACAATGAACTGGTGCTGGTCGTGGATGACGAGGAGCCTATCCGCAACCTTGCACAAAGAGCGCTGACACGTTTTGGCTACCGCGTCCTGCTCGCCGCAGATGGCGCTGAAGCCGTCTCCCTTTACGCGTCCCGGCAGCAGGAAATCGCCGCGGTCATCACGGACATGGCGATGCCGATCATGGATGGCCCGGCCACCATTCTTGCGCTCAAAGCCATCAATTCAGACGTCAAGATTGTCAGCTCCAGCGGCCTGGCCTCCGACGGCGGCATGACCAAGGCGAAAGACGCCGGCATCCAACATTTTATTCCCAAGCCCTACACCGCCGAGACCATGCTTAATACCCTGCATGAAGTTCTTCACGGGAACTCTGAAAACAACCATTCCCGAAGAATTTGCAAAGCCGTACCGCCGTGATGATGCTGGCTTTGTGCGGTTTCCGAAACTGCTTCAACCTTATCACCGGCGCAACGGCTAAAAATGATTTTACGTTGAAAATTTCCTGTGCGACCCCGGCTTAATGTGATAAACTAAGCGCGTGGAAAAAGTGGCTCGCATCTTTAGCTCCTTTGCTGAAGCCGACAAGGCAGATCGCGAATCTTATCAATCATTCACACCGGAACAACGGCTGGAAATGCTTTGCGATTTAATCGCATCCTCATATCCCGATGAAATTAGGCAAAGACTTAAGAGAGTTTGTCGCGTTATTAAACTCCAGGAAGATTAAGTATCTGCTGGTAGGCGGATATGCTGTGGCGTATCACGGCCTGCCCCGTTTCACTGAGGATATTGACTTCCTCATCGAAACCTCGCCTGAGAACGCCGCCCTTGTGTCCACCGCAGTCAACGATTTCGGATTCGCCAGGCTTGGCCTGAAACCAGAAGACTTCCGAACACCCGAAAACGTCATTCAACTGGGCCGCGCGCCCAACCGGATTGACCTGCTGACTTCCGTCACGGCGGTTTCCTTCAAGGAGGCGTGGAAAACCAAAATCGAAACAAACCTCGACGGCCTGCCTGTTTGGGTCATCAGCAAAGAACTGCTGGTGCGGAACAAACTGGCCACCGGTCGCGGACAAGATTTGGCGGATGTGGAACGGATTGGCGGCAAGAAATAGAACTTCGGACGGATTCACCGCAAAGGCACAAACGTGCGAAGACGCCCGACCGACGCGTAGCGTCTTGGACTGCGGTGGCAAACGAAGTGCGACACCGCTTTGGCAAGAGCACACTGGACTTTTGGACATCTTGCGCCAGTCGAAAGCGCCGTCGCCGCTACGCTTTGCCGGCGCAGTCCAAAAGAAAAAGAACACGGCCTTCCGGTCGCTTCAAAGCGCAAGTCGCGGGTGTGGATGGATTCGTGGGTAGGTTTGAATTCGGAAGTTGAAGCGTGAACGCCGCGCTCCTCAAATCGCGCCGCAGATGATGGCGCTGACTTTCAAACCGGGCTTGCGAAATGAAGGTTGCTGCCTATGATGGGCTTGACCTGCGTCGCCATGAAAACATGCACTTATTGCGGAAAGGAGCATCCGGATGAAGCGACCGAGTGCGTCATTGACAAGCAACCCCTGTCACCGGCTGGTCCGCAGCACACATCCTCGAATGCATCGAGGTTATCGTCTCTTTTCAGCCTAAGGCCGGTGGCAAGATTCTTTGTGCCGTTGTCTTTGCCTCCGTGTTCTCGTTCTTCGCTCTGGCGTATATTGGAGGCCGAAAGGGAATGCCTTTGGCGTTCGGCTTATTTCCATTTTCCCTAGTGCCCGGTTTGACCATGCTATTTTCCGCCACGGCATCGCTGGTCATTTGCGCCGAAAATTTGGCCAAGGGAACGAATCGTCGCCTTGCGTTTTCCCTGCTGGTTCTGTTGCTTCTCTTTCTGGCGCCGTTATTTTTCATCGGCCCTGCCAAAATGTTTCAAATTGGATTCCGGCACCGAATCAACTCCACCGTTTCTCCTGCTGAACTGCGTGAAATCGCCCGCGTTTGTTCTGACACTTTACCACTCGATGGACGTTTGCCCGGCCCTGAGAAATGGTCGCTAGGAATGAAACCGAGCACCGCGCAACTTGGAATACTCTGGTAAACTCAACCTCCCTCGGAAAGCTTGATCCTTGGATGCTCATCTTCAATTACGCAGACAAAGTGGAGATCACCTGGGGCGGCGCCTTGGTTGGACACTGGGCTATCATCATCCAAAAGAACGGATCGGTCGGCGGAGACATTGCTCCGGGCATCAGGACTTTTAACGGTCCAAACTAAACGACAGTCTGCAAAGCAGATTGTCCCTGAGCTTCTGGCTCCACCCACTTGTTGTGTTCCTTGATGAGATCCACCAAGCGGTCCACGGCTTCGGCTTCGGGGATGTTGAATTTTATGGCCTGCTTGCCGACGTAAAGGTTGATCTTGCCGGGCGCGCCGCCCACGTAACCGAAATCCGCGTCGGCCATCTCGCCCGGGCCGTTCACGATGCAGCCCATGATGGCAATCTTCACACCCTTGAGATGGTCCGTGCGCGCCTTGATGCGCGCGGTGACGGTCTGCAGGTTGAACAGCGTTCGCCCGCATGACGGGCACGCGACGTAATCGGTCTTGAACGAACGGCAGCCCGCCGCCTGTAAAATGTTGTAAGCCAGCCGCAACGATTGCCCGCCGCCGGCTTCGCCGCGAATCAAAACCGCGTCGCCAATGCCGTCCGCCAGCAGCGAGCCGATGACGACCGATGCACGCAATAGGGCAATCTTTGGTTCCAGTAGCGCAGGCATCTCGCCTGCATTACCAGCGGCAGGCGGGACGTCTGCGCTACCGAAATTGATGCAGTCCTTCAGCAAAATCGGGTTATTTCGGCCAAGACGTTTCAGCTTCGCCGCGAGCAGACGGAATGCGGTGATGGCAGGCAGGTTTATGCCATCTTTTACCGTCACGAGTTGTGTCTCGCAGTTAATGTCGAAATCTTTTGTTGGGTCAATTTCCGCGATGTTCAGGTCTTCATAAACCGCCTCCGGTTTCACGTCGTCCTTCGGGTGAATCTTCGGCGCGACCTTGTCCCACGTTGTGCGCGTGACGACCACGCGGATGAGCTGCTCGCCGCCACATTTGGAATTTTCTCCAAGTTCGATCTCCGGCGTGACGCGACGCTCGAAGTGGAACGGGTCGAACGGGAAAGAGTTCGGGGGGGCGAGCTCCGCGAGTCCCAAACTTTTTTCGCCATTTGAATTGGGGTCTCGTGAAACTCGCCCCTCCGAAAGTGTGAGTTTGGGAATCTGTGCCAGCAAATCGGTGCAGACTTCGATTTCACGCGGCGAATCTTCCGTGAGCGAAACCCGAATCGTGTCGCCCAAACCGTCGCACAGCAATGAACCGATGCCGATGGCGGATTTAATGCGGCCGTCCTCGCCCTCGCCCGCTTCGGTGACGCCGAGATGAATCGGGTAATTCCAATCCGGCCCTTCCTGTTCCAGCCGCGCGACGAGCAGGCGATAACATTCAATCATCACCTTGGGATTGGACGACTTCAATGAGAACTTGAAATTGTGGAAGTCGTGCTTGCGGCAGATGCGGGCGAATTCCAGCGCGCTCTCGACCATGCCCAGCGGCGTGTCGCCGTAACGATTCATAATACGGTCGCTCAATGAGCCGTGGTTGGTGCCGATGCGCAGGCAGCGTTTCAGGCGAATGCATTCCAGCACGAGCGGCGTGAATTTTTCCTCAATGCGTTTCAGCTCGGCGGTGTATTGCTCGTCCGTGTATTCCTTGGTCGCAAATTTTTTCGAGTCGGCGTAATTGCCAGGATTGACGCGCACAACCTCAACCCATTTGACCGCCTCCATCGCCGCTTCGGGTTTGAAATGGATGTCGGCGACTATCGGCACGAAACAGCCGCGTTTATGCAGTTCGGCGACGATGTTCTGTAAATTCGCCGCGTCCTTTACGGTCGGCGCGGTGATGCGGACGAGCTGGCAGCCAACCGCAACGAGATCGAGCGTCTGCTTCACCGATTCGGGGGTGTCCATCGTGTCGCAGGTGAGCATGGACTGCTTCACGACGGGATGCTCGCCCCCGATGATGACCCCGCCGTGCGCCGGATCGCCGATGACGACTTCGCGGGTCTTTCGCCGGTGATAGAAAAACGGGGATTCGCAGCAGCGCATGAATTATTTGGGCTGAGCCGGCGCGATTTCCGCGGGCGGCGCCGATTGCTGAATTTGCACGTCGCTTTTGAACATTGCGCGGAACAGCGAAAACCGCTTGATGTCGAAAAACGTCACGTAAAGCATGAATGAAATCAGCAACACCGCGAAGCCGGTCGTGGTGTATTCAACGAATTTGATGCTCAAAGGCCGGCGGCGAATTTTTTCAATGATCGCCATCAGAATGTGTCCGCCGTCGAGCACGGGAATCGGCAGCAAATTGATGATCGTAAGGTTGATGTTGAGCAACACCAGAAAACTCAAAGCGAGGCGATAGTCACTATTCACCGCATTGGCAAGAATGGCGAGGATGCCGACCGGCCCGGACAAATCTTTTGCGCCCACGCCCGTTTCCCGTGAATGAATGAGCGCGCCGATGGTCGCGAATGTTTTATCTATCACGTCGCGCACTTGTTCCAACGGCGTCGGCCCCGGTTTTTGGACGATATAAATTTGCGTCGAACTCACACCCAGTGCGATGCCGATTCTCCCGCCTTTGGTCGTTGGATCAACCGTCGGCGTGAGGTTAAGCGCCACTTTTTGCGCGCCGCGATCGATCCGGATTTCGGTAAGTTGTCCGCCGCGCTTGCGAATAAGGCCAATCAGTTGATCGCGGCTGGCAATGGGCACACCGGCAAATGAAATAATGCGGTCGCCTTGCTTCAAACCAGCCTTTTCCGCCGCGCTGCCGGAAATGACCTCCATTACTTCGGGATGGTCGCGCGGATCGAGATTGAGCAGCTTCAAGCCAATGGCGTTGTCGGTCGTTGCCTGGAGTTGATATGTGCTTTCCCTGCCGTCATGTTCGATGACGACGGGCAGCACGCTCGTGCGCGCAACCACCGTGTCCAGAACCACGTCCTGCCAGGATTTCACCTTCTCGCCATTCACCGCCACGATGCGATCGCCTTCCTGAATGCCGAGTTTGGCTTCCGCCGACCCCGGTTCGACATAGCCGATGATGGCCGGATTTACCGGAATCGGCAGGCCGACAAAATAAATCACCGTTGCAATGGCGAACGCAAAAACAACATTCATGAACGGTCCGGCGAGGGCGACGAGAATTTTGTGCCAGGGCGGCGCCGGCGGAACTTTTTCCACCGACTGGCCTTCGAGCGCCTCGGAGGTGATCATTTGCGGCAGCTTCACAAAACCGCCGGCCGGAATCCAACGGATCGAGTATTCAATGCCATCGCGCTTCCAACTGTGAATTTTCGGGCCAAAACCGACGGCGAATTCCTCGACCTTCATGCCCAGCTTCCGCGCGACCCAGAAATGTCCGAACTCATGGATGAAAATGGCCGCGCCAAACAACACCAACACGGCGGCAATGACGTAAATGATATTCAAAATGGTCATGTAAAAATTAAGCCCCCTACGAAGGGACGCCCTGAATATATCAGGGAAAACTTCGCCCGCAATCACGGAACGCAAGGAACCGCCACCAGGGTCGCATCCGCACACTGCCCCGGAGCGCGGCTGTGTCGAAGACCAGCCGCAGCAGCTTCGCAAAACCAGCCTGTTGGAATACACCTAGTGTAGTGTCTCACAAACGACTGGAGTTATTTTGATTTCGTTTTGGCTCGT
>DAIRTX010000055.1:0-26216 GCA_036803685.1 Verrucomicrobiota bacterium
TGAGCAACGTCATCATCACGCGGCTGCCGTTCGCCGTGCCCGACCATCCGCTCATTGAGGCGCGCATCGAGGCGATTGAAGCGCGCGGCGGGAATTCCTTCAGCGAATTTTCATTGCCGGAGGCCATTTTGAAATTTCGGCAAGGTGTGGGCCGGCTGATCCGCACCAAGACCGACACCGGCATTATCGTCGTGCTGGACAATCGCGTGCTGACGAAGCAATACGGGCAGGCGTTTCTCGACGCGCTGCCGAAATGTCCGGTGGAGATTGTTTGAATTCCTACGCGCGCGCCACGAGCGGAAATTTTTCCGGGTGCTCGATGCGTTCCAAATCCAAATCCACGTCGAGTTCCGGCCAATGAAGATGATTCCCGTGGGAAAATTCCACGTTGAACAACTGGCTCACCGGCGCGTTGCGAAACCACGGGAAATCGCCGAAGCCGAGAAAATATTCCTTGCCCGCGACGAACAGCCAGAAGCCGTGCGGCGAAACATTCAGCACTTCAGCTTTTGAAGTGTCGCTGCCAGATTTCATTTGCGGATTTTTCAAAGCCCGTAGGGCTGGCATCTTTGTAGTTTGACGGTGCCAATGAATCAAGCTCCGTCAGGAGCGACATCGTCGCGGCAATGGCGAATATGCCGCTCCTGACAGAGCTTTGTTAATTTTACGTTTGGATTCTACAAAGATGTCGCGCCTACGGCACTGGCTGCGGGTTCTCGACGCGCTGCCGAAATGTCCGGTGGAAATTATTTGTAAAGAAAATCACGTATCGCAGAGGAAGTGATTTTTTACTCTCCCTCTGAAATCCGCGTATTGCGCCTCCGTTACATCCCAGAAAGTGAAAGGCGGGGCTTCTTTCCACTCACAAGCACCGGCTTCGTCGGTCCACGCCAACCATTGAAGAACTGGCACGTGCCATTCAAGCGTGTTGCCCTTACGAATCCGGCCAAGGTCATTTCGCGTTAGTTTTTTATATCCGCCCTTTGCGATCCCAATTCCAATGATGCCGATTCCCTTTGCAAACATGAAAATGGCATCTCCACGTTTCACCTTTTCCATATGGGGCGGAAATTTGAAGTTTTCCCATGCTGCGGCAAACCCACGGTTGTGCATATCCTCTTCTAGCGCATAAACACCGGTGTCAGTGGGTTCGTCGTACCGTCGGTTGGTATTGCAGACGAAGTATTGTTTTGCGTTTGAAAACAATTCCAGAAGGCTGTCCGAAAGCCCATCAGACGGCTTGTGGCGCTCGGGAGCTTGCCATTTGGCTTTCGTCTTCTTTTTGAGTTTAACAAACTCGGCACGAAGCAATGCGGTGCTGCTTCGCAGTTCGGAAAGGTCAGCAAGCGTCAGCGGAACAGCTTTTTCCCAAAGTGTGTCAAACCAAGCGGCGAGTTGGTTGACCTGATCTGCGTTGACCTCGACACCAACCTCAATGTTCGAATCGAATGCACTGCCAGTCAGATTTGCCGACGTAATGACAGCGCTCGAGGTTCCAAAGATGTAAACCTTCGCGTGAAGTCGCGGGCGTTCAGAAAGCCTTCGACAGTTCACGCCAGACTTGATGAGTGTTCCCAGTGTTTCAATGGATGTGGCCTCAGAGGCAACGTCCATTGGCAATAAAGAAATTAGAAGGCGTCTTTCCCGGTCTGGTGTGCCAGTTAAGAGTTCGCGATCTGTCACATAGGCACTCGCGATCCGCAACATTCCTTTAGTTGACGCCAGCAAACTATTCAGGCACTTGCGGTGTTTGCGTTGTGAAGAACCATCTTCCAAAATGAGGCTGTTGCTCACGATGATTATTTGACTCTGCGTCTGTAAAATTCTCAAGTCGAGAAGAAAGTGGAAAAGTGGCACAGGCCTCCGGCCTGTGGAGTAATTACTTTTCACAGGCTGGAAGCCTGTGCCACTCTGAAGCCATGACGCGCACGGAAAAACTTCTGGCCGAACTCATCGCCCTTCCAAAATGCTTGGTGGAAATTGTCTGAACCGTCATGGACTTTCATGATGCCCTAAAAATCGCCGGCGGCCTCGGCGCGCTGGCCTTGTTTGTCCCGATGGCGGTCGAAATGATCAAAGACGTCGGCGCCGGTCAAAGTTTTGCCACTTGGCTGCTCTGGGCGGCGCTGGACACGATTTTAACCATCAGCCTTTTCCTGCAACGCGGTAATTATCTCCTGCCGCTTGGTTTTGCGGTCGGCGGCATCGTCCTGACGACACTGTTGCTGGTCAAGGGGCGTTTCGCCTGGGGCCGCATGGATAGTGTAATTTTGGTGCTCGTGCTTGGCTGCCTGATCGGCTGGAGGCTGGGTGGGGCAAAGACGGCCGCTGTTGCCGCCACGACGGGGATTTGCCTGGCGGGAATCCCCGGCCTGGTTGAGTTATGGCGGAACCCGCAGCGCAAAGTGGGAAACATCTGGGGCTGGTATGTACTTACCAACGGGCTGGCCTTTCTGGGCGGAACCTCCATGACACTGGAAGAACGTTTCGCTCCCGGAGTGTTTGCGGTGTTTTCGTTGCTGATGTTTGTTGCGAGTCGGAGACGGTGCGTCTCCATACCGCCACTTCCGGCTCAATAACACCAAAACGTCACTTGCGAAATTCGGGAAGCGGATTAAGTTTGTATCGTTAGTTTAGGCAGCGGGCGTTGGGCATAAATCGTGTGTTACCCAGCGCCCGCGTTGTTTTTCCAGCCAAAACTCGACACTCGCGCGCTCTGTCATTAAGCTGTTGGCGCATGACGCGCACGGAAAAACTTCTGGCCGAACTCATCGCGCTGCCCAGCGTGAATCCCGCCTTCGTTCCGCTTTCGCCTGCGGTAGGGCCGCGCGGTCGCGCGGCCTCGGACGACCAGCAGGTCGTCCCTACCAACACACACGCTGGTGAACAACGGGTCGCGGAGTTTCTCGCGTCGGTCGCCGTTCGCGCCGGTCTCGAAGTCGAATTCCAGAAGGTTTTGCCCGGACGTTCCAATGTCATTGCCCGCCTCTTGCCACGAAACAAAATTCGCCAGACCATTCTGCTCGCGCCACACCTCGATACGGTCAACGCCTACGATTCGCAATTCGTTCCGCGCCGGAAAAACGGCCGGTTGTATGGGCGCGGCGCGTGTGACACCAAAGGTTCCGTTGCCGCCATGCTCGCCGCGCTTTGCGAGCTGGCAAACGCAAAATCCCGTCCGCTCGAAACCGAAATCGTTTTCGCGGGATTGGTTGACGAGGAACACGCGCAAGCCGGTTCGCGCGCGCTGGTGGGGAGCGCCTGCGGCTCGCAGGCTGTCGTCGCCGGCCCGGCGACGTGTGGTTGGCGAGCCGCCGAACACAGCAGGCCAGCGGCCTGCGCTCCCAAAAACAAAAATTTCGTTCCGATGAAAGCGGACCTGGCCATCGTTGGCGAACCGACGCGATTGCAGGTCGTCACCGCGCATAAAGGCAGTTTGTGGCTTCAGCTCGAAGCGCGGGGCAAGGCGGCGCATGGCGCGACGCCGCAGTTCGGCCAAAATGCCGTCCACGAAATGGCGCGCATTGTGGACATGCTCGAAACCGATTACGCCGCGCGGTTGCGAAAACGCCGGCATCCGCTGCTCGGCACGGCGACGGTGAACGTCGGCACGATTTGCGGCGGCACCCAGCCGAACATCGTGCCCGACCGCTGTGCGATCACGATTGACCGGCGCACGCTGCCGGGTGAAACGGAAACGAGCGTGCGGCGGGAAATTGCCGCGTTGCTGCGCGCGAAAAGATTGTCGGCGAAAATTTTCAGCACGAAGCTCGCGCCCTGCCTGCCGCTGGAAACAAGTCCGAAGCTGCCGTTGGTCCGGCTTTTCTTGCGGAGCGTCGGCCAGGCGCGTCCCGCGGGCGTCGATTTTTTCTGCGATGCGGCGGTGTTGTCACGGGGCGGCATTCCGAGCGTGGTGTTTGGTCCGGGAGACATTGCGCAGGCGCACACGGCGGACGAATGGATTTCGATTGCGGAACTTGAACGCGGGAAGAATTTGCTGGTCAGATTTTTCAAATCACTCCCTTGAACAGGTTGAAACCGCAAACTCACAAAACACGCGAAAGATTTTTTTGAAAATTTATGGCTGTTGAAAAAGCTGAAACGATACCGACGGTTGACCACAAGACGCACGCGGCGTTTTTCCGGCAAAGCGGCTGGCTGATGATTGCGAACATTGTGGGCGGGGCGATGACGTTGGGAGTGCATCCGCTCAACAAACACATCCCCGACTCGGAATACACTGCGTTCGTTGCGCTGCTGATGGTGGTGTCGTGCCTGCCGACGATGCCGTTGCAGATGGTGTTCGCGCAGCAGTCGGCGCTGGCGCTGGCGAACGGCCGGGAGCGGCAACTGGCGGGAATGATCCGGCTGGTGTGGCTGTGGACGTTCATCGTCTGGGCGCTGGGCGCGCTGGTGTTTTTTTTGTTTCGGGGAGCCATTGTCCAGCGTTGGCAGTTGCCGGGCGCGGCGGGTCTGCTGGTGACGCTGCCGTTGCTGCTGATTTCGTTGTGGGTGCCGCTGTTCGGCGGGGTGCTGCAAGGGCGTCAGGATTTTTTCTGGTTGGGCTGGGCGTCCATTTTCGGCGGCGTGGGACGTTTGGGAATCGCGGCGTTGCTTGTGCTGGCGTTGGGTTTCGGCGCGGCAGGCATGATGGCGGGCGCGCTCATTGGAATCGGGATGACGGCGGTGATTGCCATGTGGCGGACGCGCGATTTGTGGTCGTTGCGGGCGGAACCGTTTGATGTAAAAAGTTTGCTGCGGCAGGTGCTGCCGCTGGTTTGGGGTTTTGGCGCGTGCCAGTTCATGTTTACTTCGGACACGATGTTTGCAAAGGCTTATTTCAGTCCGGATGCGATGAAACCTTATGTAGCGGCGGGGACCATGTCGCGCGGCCTGTTGTGGCTGGTGCTGCCGCTGGCGGCGGTGATGTTTCCGAAAATTGTGCATGCGAATGCAAAGTCGGAAAAAAGTAATTTATTCGGACTGGTGGTGCTGGGCACGGCGGTATTGGGAATCTGCGGCATGGCGGGGCTGTGGCTGATCGGGCCATTGCTGGTGAAAATCATCTATAAATCCGGCGACCTTGCCGGGACGATGGCGCTGATCCCGTGGTATGCCGGAGCGATGGTGCCGCTGGCGCTGGCGAACGTGCTGGTGAACGATTTGCTGGCGCGCTTACAATTCCGCGTGGTGCCGTTCATGGTGGCGCTGGCGGTGGCCTATGGCTTCGCGTTGCCGCTGATGCTGAACCATTTTCCGGGGCGGCTGGAGGTGGTGCTGCAAACACTTGGCGCGTTCAACCTGCTGCTGTTCCTCGTCTGCGCGTGGTTCACGTGGGGCGTGAAGGGAAAAGCGAAGATGGAGGATGGAAGATAGAAGATGGAACGTGAGTCGGAAAACCGATTTTCCCATCCTCCATTCGCTATCCTCGTTTTTCCAAATCCGGTCCCCGCAATGGTCGCGGCGCGCGGAGTTTTTTGTAAATCCAGCCTTCCAGCGGGCGCAACGGACGCAACCATTTGTAAAACGGCGAGTAAATCAGCCGGATGCGCACGACGGAAAGGAACATCGTCAGCGAGGAACGGAACAGCGTGACTTTTGAGCCGGCTTGATCCGTCCATTCGGTCGGCACCTCGCGGATGCGATAACCGGCGCGCTTGATGGCGACGAGCAGGTTGATGTCGAATGCCATGTCGGCGATGCGAAGGAAGGGATGAACTTTTTCCACGACTTCGCGCTTCATCACTTTTGCCCCGCATTGCGTGTCATGGATGTTTAATCGGAAGAACAGTTGCACGATGGTGTGAAACACCCGGCTGGCGAATCGCCGGTCGCCGGTCTGCGATTGATGAATGACCGAATCCGACAGCCAGCGCGAGCCGACGACGCAGTCCGCGTCGCCAATGTGCCGGACCAAATCCAGGAACGCCCGCGGCGTCGTCGCGCCGTCGGCATCCACGTAACCGATCAAATCGCCGAAGAAGGCGAGCTTGAGGCCTTCGATGAGCGCGCCGCCCTTGCCAATCGGCTCCTTGAATTCCAGCGCCCGAAGAGCCGCCGGAAATTCCGCCGCGACACGCCGAACCACCCCGAGCGTGTTGTCGGTGCAGCCGTTGAGCACGACGACGATCTGGAATTTGCCGGAATAATATTTTCCAAAAAATTGCGCGTAGTCGCGCAGCACCGGTTCGATGCGGCGCTCCTCGTTGTAAGCCGGAATGAGGAGCAACAGACTGGGATCAGGCACGGCAATCAAGTAACAGAAAACCGGCGATATGCAATCACGGGCAAACTTTGGCTTGCGGCGAAAATCACAACCCGTTATGCAAACCGGATGGATTCGCGCGAGGCGCTCATAGCCATCAACCTTATCGAGCACGTCGGGCCGGTGCGGGCGCGGCTGCTGCTGGAACATTTCGGCGACGCGCCCAAAATTCTTCAGGCGTCTCAGAGTGAACTGCGCCGCGTCCGCAACATCGGCGAGGAGACCGCCGGGGCGATTGCGAATTGGGAAAAGACCGTTGACCTCGCGGGTGAATTGAAGCGCATTCAGGAATTCGGCTGTCACGTTTTGATTCAGAGCGACGGGGATTATCCCGAATCGCTCCGGCAAATCTACGACCCGCCGCTGGTGCTTTACGTCAAGGGGGCGCTGACCGCGAAGGACAAAAACGCGGTGGCGATGGTCGGCTCGCGCATGACGACGCATTATGGCATTGAGACTGCGCGCAAACTGGCCTATCAACTGGCCTATGTCGGCGTGACGGTCGTAAGCGGTGGCGCGCGCGGGATTGACACGGCGTCGCACCAGGGCGCGCTGGCGGCGAAAGGACGGACGGTTTGCGTGCTCGGCACCGGCATCAACATCGTGTTCCCGCCGGAGAACGCGGAATTGTTCGGGCGCATTGCCGGGTCCGGAGCGGTCATCACGCAATTCCCCTTCAACCGCAACGGAGACAAACAATCCTTCGCCATCCGCAACCGGATCATTGCCGGCATGACGCTCGGCACGATTGTCGTGGAGGCGGACCTGCACAGCGGCGCGCTCATCACGTCGAATTTTGCGACCGAATACGGCCGGCAGGTTTTTGCCGTGCCGGGGCGGATTGATTCGCCGCGCAGCAAGGGCTGTCACGACCTGATCAAAAAAGGCGCGAAGCTGTGCGAAGGCGCGGAGGATGTTTTGAGCGAGTTCGAGTATTTGTTTCCGGCGAGCAATCGTCCGCCGTCGCCGGGCGAGACCGGCGTTCTCCCGGCCCTCACCCTGTCCGAAAACGAAAAACTCGTCTATGATGCGTTGAACAACGAGGAATCGAGCATTGACGAAGTCATCCGGCGCAGCAGTTTGCCGAGTTCGGCGGTCAGCGTGGCATTGCTGGGTCTGGAAATGAAGCACGTGGTCAAGCAACTGCCGGGAAAATTATTTGTGAAGAATACGTGAATGTGGGACGCCATCCGTTGAAATGAAAAAGGGACATCGAACAATGAACGTCCAACTCCAAACGCCGAATTTTTGACCGCGCGTCGGTGCAGGTTCAAAACATAGGTAACGGAACAGGTTCAGAACACAGGTAACAATTAGCCGGGCAAGCTGACCGCGCTCCTGACGCAAACGGGCTTGCGTGTTTGCGGTGAATGAATTAGAAGCAACTCAATTATGGCGACCTACACCATCATCGGCGGCGATCAAAAACCATACAGCTCGGTCACGGCGGACGACATACGCCGGTGGATTGCCGACAGCCGGCTCAATGCACAATCTTTGATGCGGGAGGAAAACGACACGGAATGGCGTCCGCTCTCGGCGTTTCCTGAATTCGCCGATGCGCTGGCCGCAAGCTCTGTGCCGCCGCCGCCTTTCAGTTCACCGGCGACAGCCGCGAGTGGTGGACGCGATGCCGCTTTGCAGCTGGTCAAAGGTCCCGCCATCGGACTTAAAGTGACGGCCATTGTTGGTTTGGTCCTGATTGCGGTGGGTTTGGTGATTAATGTTTTGGCGTTGAGCGGATTTCATATCGGCCTGCAGCGAATCTATGATCCGCAGATGCAGAAACTTCTCAACACGCTGGGCGGCGGTCTGGGAATTGTTCAGGACATCATCGGCGGGATTATGGGCGTCATCGTTCTCATCGGCGCGGCAAAAATGCAGAAATTGCAGAATTATCAGTTTGCGCTCACCACCAGCATCGTGGCCATGGTGCCGTGCATTTCACCCTGCTGCGTTTTCGGGCTGCCCTTCGGCATTTGGGCGCTGGTGGTTTTGAACAAGCCGGAAGTGAAGTCGCAATTCAGTTGATAAACCATGACTGTCCGGACCACCCGACCGGTAAGCCGCGCCCGAGCATGGACGTGCGTTTTGACGAATCAATGTGCCACCCCGGGCCTTGGCTCGTTGATGGCGCGGCGGGTTTTTGCCGGAATCGGTCAATTGCTGCTCGCCCTGGCGGGCTTTGTTTTGATCGTTGGCTGGATGTTTGAATTGTTCCACCGCGTTTTCCTCCAGCAACTCGGCGACCCGGTTCCGCCAGATTCATCCGGCTGGATGTGGAAGTGGGGGCTGTTATTTTTCGGCGCAAGCTGGTTGTGGTCGCTGGTCACGAGTTTAAGTTTGTTGCGTCAGGCAAAAGCGGACGGGCAAGTTGAACCAAAACCCATTCCGCCACGGATGGCGGATTTGCCCGGCAAACCGCCGAAGCAGTCGTGAAATTTTCGTGACGGCAACTGAAACAAGAAAGGCGCGTTATGTATAAAATCATCGGAACGGACGGGCGGCCATACGGCCCGGTAAGCGTGGAGGAAATGCGGCGCTGGATTGCCGAGAACCGCGTCAACGCCCAAACGCCGGTTCAAATGGAAGGTTCCCAGGAATGGAAACCGCTGGGTTCGTTTTCTGAATTTGCATCCGGACTGAAAGCGGTTCCGCCGCCAATTGCGCCGCCTCCGTCCGCCGTTGCATCGCGGGCATCAAACAAAATCCCGGCCGGCGTTTGCGGGATTCTGCTCGGCTCGCTCGGCATTCATAAATTCATTCTCGGTTACACCGGCGCAGGTTTGGTCATGCTGCTGGTGACGATCCTGACCTGCGGCATTGCCGGCGTGGTGACACACATCATCGGCCTCATCGAAGGCATCATTTACCTGTGCAAGTCCGACGAAGAGTTTGTGCGCACTTACGTGGACGGACGCAAGGAATGGTTCTGATTCGCTTCACTTTCCATCCTCGTCCTCGCTCTCGTCCTCGATTTTCTCAGGGGCTTCGAGGATGAGCAGGCATTGGCCATTGGCAATCCGGCCAACCTGCGCCATCTGTTGCTCATGAAAAAACTCAGCGCTCCTGAGGTCAAAACCGCGCTCGCCACCGTGCCGGATTGGAAAAAGAAAGGCGCGATGATTGCGCGGACGTATTAGTTCAATGATTTCCCCGCCGCGATAAAATTTGTCCGTGCAGTTGCCGGACTCGCCGAGAAAGCGTGGCATCATCCGGACATTGACATCCGCTGGAACAAGGTGATGCTCGCGTTCACAACGCACGACGCAGGCGGTTTGACGGAAAAGGATTTTGCGCTGGCCAAAAAATACGACGAGCTGTCACTTCGCTGAATTCACCGAATGGGTTGAAGTTTCGCGCGGCGCCGTTGCGGGAATGGTCGGTGCGGGCGGCGGCGCGTTGGTGCGCGGCACACGTCCAATCCAGATGCCGCTGACGCCATACTCCCATTCCAATTGCGAACTGTTCGGCAAGCTGCCCCTGCCGCCGCGCAGGACGAGGCGATCTTGGGGGCGCATTTTTTTCAACCACGGTTTGTAGGCTTTGGCGTCGCCGAAATTCCACAGGATGCTGTGATAGACCTTGAAATCTTCATCGGGCATCAGAGCGGGCTCATAGCCAAGAATGTATCGCCAGTCCGCGTTGGGATTCTTGAAAAATGTCTGATAAAAAATCGTCATGTCCGCGGAATAAAGGATGCCGCCTTTTTCCGGCAACCAGCCGTTGAGGTCGGGATTGTCCTGCGTGAGATATTGCTGGGTCAGATTATACGTCCAACGACTGCCGGAATCATTGGTGATGGCAAGGAATGTCATCGCCGCAAGTCCGCAGGCCAGCGCCAGGCGCTTGAAAGAGTCTGCCGCGAGTCGCGCTTGCAGGAGCAGTTGCAAATCGCATGTGATCAGAACCATCAGTGCCGGCCAGCCCCAGTCTTCCGTGAAACGCCAAGCTTTGAAACTGAGCACCCACGCGAGACCGGCGAGCCAGAACGCCGGATTGGAGGTCAGTGATCGCGCCTTCAAACCGGCCAGTTGACGCAGAATCAACAGGCCACCCAGAATAATCGGCGCAAACACTTCGCCCGACGACGGCTTGAATTCGGTGACCATCGTGCGTTGCGTTGTGTGCATCGCAAAAGCCCGATATGCCATTACGAGAGCCTGGTAAAGGGACTCAAACGGATGCCCGGTGAGTGAAGCGCCCAAAAACACTCCCACCAGCCAGCCTGCAGCCAGTGTTACTCCCCAGCGAAATTGTCCGGCGAGGAAAAACGCCGCAACCGGCAGCGTCCAGAGATACCACACTCCGTGCATGAATGTGCAAATGGCAATCAACGGGGCCATCCACAACACCGTCCACCATTTGGGCGGAGAAGAACCGCGAACCTGCCAGACGAAAAGAATGGTCAACAGCCCGGCAATCGTCACCAAAAACGGCCGCCCGATTAAAAACCGCAGCGGAACGTCTGACGTGAGCACCGCCGCCGTCAACGCAATCAGCCATGCCTCCGGCCGCTTTAACCACGGCAACGCCGACCAGTTGACCAGCGCGAACAGCGCCACCACGGCAAACAGTACCAGCCTTTCGGTGTCGCATTTGCTCCGGAGATAAATTTGCCGCAGCAGAAAATGCCAGCCGTAGTTGTGATCTATCTGGAAAGCGGGACCCACCACCAGAATTTCCGGCCACGGTTTGCCGCTCACCGCCTTGGCCGCGTGCCGCAAGGCGTCGTCCCCCGGCAAATAGCCATCACTGATGATTTTTAACGGAATGACAAGGATGACCAAAATGACAATGGCCCAGACGGCGGGCGGCACGTAACGTCGCAGCGCGTCGAGGCGGTTGAAATTTGAATTGCTGTCTGTCAATTAATGTAACGCTGAAAATTTCAGCGCGGCGCCGTGGCGGGAACGGTCGGGTTGGGCGGTGGTGTCCCGCTTTGCGGGATGCGCGGCGACCGTCCAATCCAGATGCCGCTGACACCATACTCCCACTCCAGTTGCGGGATGTTCGGCGGGCTGCCCCTGCCGCCGCGCACGACGAGGCGATCTTGCGGGCGCATTTTGTCCACCCACGGTTTGTAGGCTTTGGCGTCGCCGAAGTTCCACAGGATTTTGTTAAACACCTTGAAATCTTCGTCGGGCATCAGGGCGGGCTCATAGCCAAGAATGTATCGCCAGTCCGCGTTGGGATTTTTGTAAAAGGTTTGAAAAAAAAGCATCATGTCCGCCGTATAAAATATGCCGCCTTGGTCCGGCAGCCAGCCTTTGAGGTCAGGGTTGTCCTGGGTCAGATAGGACCACGTGAGATTTTGTGTCCAGCGGCTGTTGTAGTCATTGGTGGCGGCCAGGTATGTCATCGCCGCCAGCCCGCCGGTCAACGCCAGACGTTTTAAAGAGTCGGCGGCAAACCGCGCTTCGAGGAGCAATTGCAAATCGCAAGTGGTCAAAACCATCAGTGCCGGCCAGCCCCAGTCGGCCCAGAAGCGGACCGTTTTGAAGCCAAGCACCCAGCAGATGCAAGCCAGCCAAAATGCCGGATTCGATCGCCAGGGACGGGTGTTAAATCCGCCCAAGCACCGCAAGACCAGCAAACCGCCGAGGACAACCAGGGCGAAAACGTCACCGGTGAACGGCTGGAGCTCGGTGGTCATTGTGTTCTGGACGTCATGCAGGCCCAGCGTTCTCCGCGCAATTTCCACGGCATAGCAAAGTGAATCAATGGGGTGGCCGGTGAGCGCAGTGCCCAAAAGCGCCCCGGCGGCCCATCCGGCGGCCAGCATGGTCCCCCAACGGAATTGTCCGGCTAAAAAAAACGCCGCAACCGGCAACGCCCAAAGATACCAGACACCATGCACCAGGGTGCAGACCGCTATCAACGCCATCACCCACGCCAGGGTCCGCCATCGGGGTGGTGACGGGCTGCGGAATTGCCAGGCGCAAAGGATGGTCACGACTCCGGAAAAGGTCAGCAGAAACGGTCGGCCGAGCATCAGCCGTTGCATCATTCCTGATGTCACCGTAAAAATCGTCAACGTAATCAACCAGGCTTCCGGGCGCTTCAACCATGGCAACGCCGACCACCCCACCAACGTGAACAGCGCCATGACGGCAAACACCACCAACTTGTCGGTATCGCAATGGCTCCAGAGAAAAATTTGCCGCAGGAAAAAATGCCAGACAAAATTTTGGTCTCTGAAAGCGGGGCCGAGTACCAGAATGTCCTGCCACGATTTGCCGCTCACCGCCTTGGCCGCGTGGCGCAGCGCGTCATCCGGCGGCAGATAGCCATAGCCGATGATTTTCAGCGGGATCGCGAGGATGACCAGAATGACAATCGCCCAAACCGCCAGTGGAACGTAACGCCGGACCGCATCCAGGGGCGATGCGTTGGAATGGCCGTCGTTTTCAGTCATGCCGGGCAGTGCAATGCCGAAGATCAAAACACCACCGGCACGCCTTCGTCAAGCATTCGCAATTTTTGCGTGAGGTTTTCCTTCGCGGCAATCTCGCGGAGCCAGCGCGGCGGTTCGTCCATTGCCTCAAATGACAATTTGAACGTCCCATAATGCATCGGCACCAGCCAGCGCGCGCGCAAATCGTTGAACGCTTTCACCGCCTCGTCCGGCCCCATGTGAACGCGGCGAAACGATTCCGGATGATACGTGCCAATCGGCAATAACGCGATTTCCGGCGCGAGCCGTTTGTAGATTTCCTTGAAGCCGTCGAAATAGGCGCTGTCGCCCGCGTGGTAAATTTTGCGGCCTTGATGTTCGAGCAGGAAACCGCCGTAACCGCGATGCTGGTCGCGCAGCACTCGCGCGCCCCAATGCCGGCTCGGCGTGAAGGTCACCTTCCAATCGCGTTGCGAAAAGCTTTCCCACCAATCCAGTTCGATGATGCGCGCAAAACCGAGGTTTTGCGCCAGATCACCGACGCCGCGCGGCATGACGCCGATTTTCGGCTGCGGCAGCCGGCGCAACGTCGGTTTGTGAAAATGATCGAAATGCGCGTGCGTGAGCAGCACCAGATCAATCCGCGGCAGGTCTTGAATTTTCAGGCCGGAGCGTTTGATGCGCTTCAAAAAAAACAGCCAGTTCGCAAAATTCGGATCAATCAAAACGTTCAGGTCCGTGAACTGGATCAGAAACGACGCGTGGCCAATCCAGGTGATTGCGACCTGGCCATGGATGAGCTTCGGAAAAACCGGGTGCCGCGACTGGCCCACCCGCGGCGTGAGCAGCGCTTTCCAGACGAGTTCACGGAAAAACGTGCGCGGATTGAAATGTTTGGACGGGGTTAAATCCTTGAAAGAGCGCGGCAATCTCCGGCGGGGCGGAGCGGGACGTTGCAAAACAGGTTTCTTCATATTACGGGGACATTCTAGCCCGCAAAGCCGTTTGCACAAAATGTAAATTGACAATTCAACCGGACTTTACAACCGGCCCAAAACCGCCAATCTGCGCGCATGAAGCAGCGCCTGCTGACCCTCATCGTCATGGGGCTGGGCATATCTTTGCTGACCGCCCGCGCCGGCACATCGGACACTGCCGCGATCGCGGACAAAAATTCGCCTGGCCAGCAGTTCGCCCAGACCATTTCCATGATCACTGGGGTTGCGATTTCGCCACTCATGGGTGTGGGCGGGGTCGGAGCCTGGCAATATTTCCACGCCCGAACGCCCGAACAGAAAGCCAAACTCCCCTGGTATGCCAACCCGATGTTTTGGGTGCCCGCCCTGCTGCTAGTCGGCGCCTGCTTTTTGAAAGACTCCGCTGGCGTGGCTTTGCCAGCGGTATTGAAAAAACCTTTTGACGTTGCGGAAACCGTCGAACACAAAATCAGCGGCCTCGTCGCGACCGGCGCGTTTGTGCCCATCGCCGCCTCGATCTTTCATTCCAGCAGTGGCAGCGGCGATGGCGCATGGTTGAGTGCCGCCGGTTTTGCCGCCATTGATCTCTCGTGGCTTTATAACGTCCTGATGGTGCCGGTCGCGATGGTCGCGTTTTTCATCGTCTTCCTCGCGTCCAATGCCATCAACATCCTCATCCTGCTTAGCCCGTTCACGGTGTTTGACGCGGCGCTCAAGGCGTTTCGCACGGCCATCATCGCGAGCATCGTCGTCAGTTCCTGGGCCAACCCGTGGATTGGCGCGGCGTGGGCGCTCATCATCATCGGCTTTTGCTATTTCATCGCCGGCTGGTCGTTCCGCCTCTCGCACTTCGGCCTTGTGTTTGTCTGGGATTTTGTGACCCGCCGGTGCAATCGCTTCGCGCCGGACAAGACCGCGAACAAAATGTTCCTCGGCCGCAAGATCAACAAAATCCCCGCCCGCACCTACGGCAAATTGAGCCGCGATGAAAAAGGCCATCTCGTCCTCAACTACCGCCCGTGGCTGGTTTTGCCCGCCCGCACCCTCGCGCTACCTGAAGCCAAATATGCCGTCGGCAAAGGCGCGTTCTTTTCCGAAATTTTCCAGCTCGACGGCGACAGCGAACGCATCGCGCTTCTGCTGCCACCGCGTTATCGTTCGCACGAGGAACAACTCGTCGCCATCTACAGCTTCGTGGACGTGCGCCCGGCCGGCCTGCACACCGTGTGGCAATGGGTCAAGAGCCTGTTTGGAGGGAAAACCCCAACGGCGGCGGCATAACCTGATTCAGAAACAGCCGCGCTTGATCTGTGGGCTGGCTGGACGCAACATTGCCCTGTGCAACTCAAAAGGACGAACGTTTCAATCCAACTGGACACGTTTTTGCGGAAGAAACCGAAGCTCGGCCGGGGCGTTTACATCGCCAAAACTGCGGTGGTCATCGGCGACGTGACGCTCGGCGCGCATTCGAGCGTTTGGTATAACGCCGTGGTGCGCGGCGACATCAACCGCATTGTCATCGGCCATCACACGAACATCCAGGATAACGCCGTGCTGCACCTCGCGGACGACTTTGCCTGTATCGTCGGCAACTGGGTCACCGTCGGCCACGGTGCGATTGTCCATGCGTGCGAAGTCGGTGACGAAGTGCTCGTGGGCATGGGCGCGGTGATTTTGGATGGCGCGGTCATCGGCAAACAATCGCTCATCGGCGCGAAGGCGCTGGTGAAGCAGGGAATGAAAATTCCGGCAGGGTCGCTCGTCCTCGGCGCCCCGGCGAAAGACGTGCGTAAATTGACAAAAAAGGAACGCGCCGGACTGAAATGGTGGGCGGAAAAATACGTGGACAACGCCGCGTATTGCTTGAAGCACGGTATCAATGTGGGCGGGCCGCTGCCGACGTGACACCGCAGGTCGCGCCGCAACATCCCCGGCAGGCCGCCGCCCATCTTCGCCATCATCTTCGAAAATTTGCCCATTTACTTCATCATTTGCTGCATCTGGCTGAACTTGTTCAGCATGGTGTTCAGTTCCGTCACGCTCACGCCGCCGCCAGTTCAGGCGTGTCTTTCAGCAGCATGAGTTTTTCCGCAGCAACGGGCAGCAACGCATACGCCCGGCCATCGCGTCCGGCAAACTCCACTTCAAACGCGCTGCCGTCGTAGGTCATCACGACAGTTCCCACCTGGCCACGCCGGAGCATCAGCGGCTGGCCAGTTTCAAAATGCTTCGCTCGTGTGTCTTCAAGCAAGACCACCACATCGTGCATATGGATCTCATTATTCATCGTGTTTGATTTTTACCTCCGCAACATTCCCGGCAAACCGCCGCCCATCTTTGCCATCATTTTCTGGAATTTGCCCATTTTTTTCATCATTTGCTGCATCTGGCTGAACTTGTTCAGCATCGTGTTGATTTCGGTCACACTCACACCGCTGCCTTTGGCGATGCGCACGCGGCGCTTGGCGTTGAGAATGGCCGGATTCAGGCGCTCTTTGGGCGTCATGCCGCAGATCATCGCCTCCATGTGCTTGAATTCCTTTTCCTGTTTCGATAAATCGCTCTGCTGTTTCAACATCTCCGCGCCGCCCGGCAACATGCCGACGATGGATTCCAGCGAACCGAGCTTTTTCATCTGGCGCAATTGGTCCAGAAAATCCTCCAGCGTGAACTGGCCCTTGCGCATCTTTTCTTCCATGCGCTTCGCATCGTCCAGGTCCACGGTTTCGGCGGCCTTTTCGACGAGGCTGACGACGTCGCCCATGCCGAGAATCCGTGACGCCATGCGCTCGGGATGAAACGGCTCGAACTCGTCTAGTTTTTCACCCACGCCGCCGAACTTGATGGGCTTGCCAGTAACGGCCTTCATGCTCAACGCTGCGCCGCCGCGCGCGTCACCGTCGAGCTTGGTCAGAATCGAGCCGGTGATTTGCAGCGCCTGGTCAAAATGCGTGGCGACGTTGACGGCTTCCTGGCCGGTGGCGGCGTCGAGGACGAGCAAAATTTCCGACGGCTTCACGAGGTCGCGCAACCGGACGAGTTCCTGCACGAGCGGCGCGTCAATTTGCAATCGCCCGGCAGTGTCGAAAATCAAAACGTTACGGCTGCTGGCCTTGGCGAAATCCAGGGCTTCGCGGGCAATTTTCAAAACATCGGTTTCACCGCGTTTGACGAAGACGGGAATTTCAATCTGCTTGCCGAGCGTTTCCAATTGATCCATCGCCGCCGGGCGTTTTGCGTCCGCAGCCACGAGCAACGGCTGGCGTCCCTGTTTTTGGAGCAACCGCGCGAGTTTGCCGCTCGATGTGGTTTTGCCCGAACCGTGCAAACCGACCATCAGGATGCTGCTGGGGTTGCCGCTGAGATTCAGCCCGGCGTTGGTCGAGCCGAGCAGGTCCACGAGTTCGTCGTGGATGATTTTGATGATTTGCTGGCCAGGCTGGACGCTTTGGACGACTTCCGCACCGAGGGCCTTGGTTTTGACGCGCTCGATGAAATCGCGCGCGACCTTGAAATTCACGTCGGCTTCCAGCAGCGCCATGCGGACCTCGCGGAGGGCATCGGTGACGTTGGACTCGGAAATTTTTCCAAGCCCGCGCAAATTTCTGAAGGCGTTCTGGAGCTTGCCGCTTAACGAATCGAACATCTGTTCAGGCTAAGAAGAGCAGGGAGCATTTGCAACTGTGGTTGAATCCAATCGTAATCGTCCTCGTTCTCGTCGTCGTCCTTGAAACCCAATGAATTCGAGAACGAGGACGAGGACGAGGACGAATCGAATTTACGTGTGGATTGACAAGGCTGGGGCAGTTTGGCTTAATCCACGCCCCGCTTCACGCGATTGGCTGGTAGGTTACCCAAGTGGCCAACGGGGGCAGACTGTAAATCTGCTGGCTATGCCTTCGATGGTTCGAATCCATCACCTACCACCATCCTTTTTCCGCAAGGGAAAATGGATTTTAGCCAAATAAATCAATGATTTTATGCTTTTTCCACGTTTCCACTTATTCCGTTCGCTTCCCTTGGCGGCTTATGCGTTCCTTTCCAAAACGCTGCTCGAAAAGCATACAGAAAGCATACAAGGCGTTCCTTGGCCTGAAACCGCCCCCTGACCGGCCTTCTGGCGCGAAGCTGGGCATTGTGAGCGAAGATGGCCTTTACCGCGAAATGGGGCGTTAAGCGCGCCCCCGATCCGCAGAAGCGATTATCAGGGTAACGCCGGGGCAAAAGATTCACCGCCCACCCCACACCGGCGGCAACGGCACCACGACGCCTTCCTTGCAAAAATCGGCCAGCATCCGATCAACCGGCGGTTCCCAATCGCCAAAGGCGTAAATCACCCCAACGGGAGCGGTCAGTTCCAGCATGTCCGCAAACCAGCGGGCGTAGGCCGGATCGGGATGCTTGCCCTGCTCGGCAAACTTCTGAAATTCCACGAGGAAACGCTTTGCCAAGATTAACGGCGTTTTCGGCTTCATGTTCGCCCAGCCAAAATAATCTTCCCCGTCCGCACTGCTGTAGCGGGGCAGCGCCTCGTAAATCACGTTTTCGGCAAGCCGTGCGCCGTGGGTGCGGCGGGCCATACATGCTGGGACAATGCAACAGCGCCAATTGCAGCCTGACGCAGACAGGTAGGGCGTGGCCCGCAATCCTTCAAAGCCCAGTTTGTGCAGTTCGGCGACCATCAAAAGGAGGCGTCGGGCGTTGGTGGCGGCGGTCAATAATTCAGCGGCAATTTTTGTTTTCACAGCAACGACACATACGCTCAACCGCCGGAAATAGTGTAGTCCAAAATCGCGTTGAATTGACTTCCCATGTTGGCCGATGAATGGCACATGCTACCGATATGAGCGCCAAATGCCTTAACCCCAACTGCCAGAACGCAGCCGTTACTCGCGGCCTGTGCTCCGCCTGCTACGTCCGCGCAAACGAGGTGGTCAGAGCGGGGTTGACGACTTGGGAGAAGTTGGAGGCAGCCAAAAAGATTCTACCTTCGCAGCGGCAAAAGGCATCCACCAAAAAGTGGTTGCTGGGGCGTGCCAGTTAAACCCTTTCCCACCCAGCCTCCCTACACACGCGGGCGCACGCGCGATCCTTGATCCGAAACGGTCGCCCTCGATCCATCTGGGGCATCTTCGTCCGCCTTGGCCGGTTCCCCAATCTCCGCTGGCATTTATCTTCTGGCGGACGTTATTCCCTCGTTCTTGTGCTCCCCTGTTTATTTCCCATTGCTTTCAGTGATTATCATGTGGCGAAAATTGCAATCGTTTCTGTGGCGTCGATTTAACCCGGCGTCCATCAACATCGCAACCAATCCATCTCGTTGACCGCCTTGATGTTATCTCTGGTTGGGATAATTCAAAACAATTTTGTTTTTGTGCCAATTTGTCCGATTGCCGATTTGGCCGATGCAAGCGAGGTTTTTCCCGCCCAACCTGCTTCCTAGATGTCCCTATTTTCGCTGTTGTTTTTGATGGTACTGCAATCTGTACCTACAAATCTTTGCCACAGGAAAAGGCCGGTCATGTTTTGGCAAAATGATGAACGCGACTACATTGACGCCAAGCGCGCCATCGGCAATGGGGGCATTTAACAAAAGTAGCCGCCACACGCGTCGTCGTAGCTCCGTTTGGTCAAATGAAAATGAGATGCTGCTGATGGATTTGAGTTTTGGATTTGCAGACCAGAAATCAATTGCTCCAGATTTTTAGGGTCAATTGTGAGCAGGCCAGTGATATTGAGGTTAAGGGTGATTTGAGATGCGGTGTCAAACGAATCCATCGGGGGAACAACGCCGGGTTAATGCGGGGTTGTTCAACATAATTTTATTGCATACAATAAAAACCAAGATGCCAGCTACCACGGAAGAGCTGCTTGATACGAGCCGCAGGGAGCTTCTCGACCTGTCGACGAGGAATCGGCTGTTGTCAATTCCCGTGGATTCGTCATCGGCTCGCATTGTCGCAGTTCGTGACGAGATCAGCGAACAGGTGTATCGGCTGCTGGTTGCCGAAAAAAGGGCTTTTAGTTTTTTGCCTCGCGAGGCGACTGTTTCTGCGGCGGCCAAAACGGGTGAGTCTGCTGATGGTGACGACAAGGAAGACTTGTTGCTAGACCCGGTTTTGTCCCAGCCTGAGAATGAGCCTCCGGATGAGGACATTGACGAGGTCACGGGGTTACCAAAGCGTCATGTGGATTGCCGGCTACAAACATCTCTTTCCTCGGAGGGTTTACAACGTCGTTTGTTGGACCTCTATCACGACAGCCGTGCGATGATTGAGGAAGCTGGCGTTAACATCCTGTATTTAGCACTGGGTCATTTGCAGTGGTTTGAGGCTGATGCTGCTGATACACCGCGTTTCGCTCCGTTGATTTTGGTTCCGGTTGAGCTTTCGCGAAAAACGGCATCCGAGAAATTTATTCTGCGATGGACAGAGGAAGACATTGTCGAGAATTTATCGTTGTATGCGAAGTTGAAGGAGGATTTTGGCATTGAGCTTCCGGATTTTAAGGACGACGACGATTTTGACATCGCGGCGTATTTTGAGGCTGTTTCGACGGCAATCGCAGGAGTGAAGAATTGGGAGGTTTTGCCTGATGAGATTACGCTTGGTTTTTTCTCATTTGCTAAATTTTTGATGTTCCGCGATCTGGATCCCAAGGCATGGCCAACCCCGGGCCACCTAATTAACCAGCCTCTCGTCGTTGGGTTGTTGCTGGATGGGTTTCCGCAGACGGAGAATATCTTTAGTGACGATTCCCAGTTGGACGAACTGATTCCGGTTGCAAAACTCGATCACGTCGTTGATGCGGACAGCACGCAAACGTTGGCCATTGAAAGCGTGAGGCAAGGCCGGAGCATGGTCGTTCAAGGACCGCCAGGCACCGGAAAATCACAAAGCATCACCAACATCATCGCCACTGCGGTCATGGATGGAAAACGCGTGCTCTTCGTTGCAGAAAAGCTGGCTGCGCTCCAAGTTGTTCAAAGGCGTCTCCAAAACGAGGGCCTCGGCGCACTCTGCCTTGAGTTACACTCCAATAAGAGCAAAAAAAAGACGGTCATCGAGGAACTTGGAAAAACGTGGATGCTCGGGAAACCACAACCGAAAGATCTGGAATCACTGATTCCAAAACTTCACAAAATACGGAGCATTCTTAACCAACATGCAAAATCAATTCACGAAAAGCACAAACAAAGCGGGCTGACACCGTTCGCCATCATCGGCCATCTCTCGATGCTTGAAAAACGGGGGCTAAAAGCAAACGAGCTGACTTTCACAAATGCTGGAGATTGGACGGCCGAACAACGCCGCACAAACCGAGGCCTCATCGAGGATCTGGCGCAGCGTATAGATCAAATTGGCTTGCCCGCACAGCATCCGTGGCGAGGCACAAACATCACGGCCATACTACAAATTGACTTGGATCCGCTCTCGAAACGCATCAGCCAAGCCGTCGCTGCCATCACAGATTTGCTGGAAACCACATCAGCTCTCGCTGAAAACTTGTCGCAGCCGGTTCCAGAAACATTCGCAGAAACAGACGAACAGTTGATCATTGCCGGCTACGTCGTGAGCGCTCCCAAAATTGACAAAGAGGCACTTTGCAATGCCACATGGGATGCAGACCTGGAACCACTACGTGACCTGGTGGCGGAAGGACAAAAATTCTCCAATGCACAAAAACAGGCAGAAAAACAAATCATCGAAAAAGCTTGGGAAAAGGACTTCTCCGAACAGCGCCAACAAATCGCAGCCCACGGTCAGTCGCTCCTGCGGATATTCAATTCAAAATATCGTGCCGCCATTGCTGGAATTAAAGGTGTGATGAAAGGTGAACTGCCAAAAACTTATGCTGACAGGCTGGCACTCATTGATGGCATCATTATCGGCCAGCAATCGCTGCGGAAACTCCGTGAGCATGATGCACTCGGCCGGTCAGCGTTCGGTTCACTATGGCGGGAGGAAAAATCCGACTGGGAACAGTTCACGGTCATCCTCGGCTGGGTCGTACAACAAATCGAAGCTGGCCTAAGTACGAGCTTCCGGCACATGTTTGCCGGCATTACCGACACAGGCACAACTGCCAAACTGGTTGAGCAATTGAAAGAGCGGCTGACAACAGCACGCGAAACAACACAAAAACTCTTCACGGAACTCTCGGTAGATTACAATACCACTTTTGCCAATACTGAGCTCAACGAAATAGCGCTTAACACAATAAACGAGCGGCTTAAAGCGTGGGTCGACTCCATAAACCAGTTGCCGGCTTGGACGACCTACGCACTACGGGCACAACACGGCCGCGAACAGGGGCTCAACAGCCTGATCAGCGTCCTCGAAAACGGGAAAATTCCGACAAAAGAAGTCACGGATTCCTACGACCGCATATACTTTAGCCAGTTGCTAAGAAGTATTGCGCGTCAGAAACCCGAACTCGCCCATTTCGATGGCGAGCTACACGAACGGCACATTGCCGATTTTCGGCAGTTGGACAGCGAACGTTTGGCTTTGGCGAAATACAGGGCACTCATGGCGCACTACGAGCGTATGCCGCCACATAGCGCTGTGGGTGCTGCTGGTATTGTACGAAGCGAGATGGAACGAAAGAGGGGCCATCGCACAGTGCGCCGTCTTTTGAAAGATGCTGGCTCCGTGGTGCAATGCATTAAGCCCGTTTTTATGATGTCGCCATTGTCGGTAGCTCAGTTTTTGGAGCCTGGTTCCGTCGAGTTTGATTTGTTGGTGATTGATGAGGCCAGCCAGGTTCAACCAGTGGACGCTTTGGGCGCAATCGCCAGATGTAAGCAGATTGTGGTTGTTGGTGACTCGAAGCAGTTGCCGCCGACGAAGTTTTTTGCTCGGTTGACGTCCGACGTCGAAGATTATGACGAGGACGGCGACGATGAGCCGCAGGCGGCGCAGGTGCAGGATATTGAGAGCATTTTGGGTTTGTGCAGGGCTCGCGGTTTGCCGGAGAAGATGCTCCGGTGGCATTACCGTAGCCGACATCATTCGCTCATCGCGGTGAGTAATCACGAGTTTTATGACGACCAGCTTTTTATTGTGCCGTCTCCGTTTGAATCGAATCCGGAGCTTGGTTTGAAGTTTCATTTTGTTGAGGGCGGTGTTTTTGACGCAGGGGTATCAGCTACAAATCGGGTTGAGGCAAAAGCAGTGTGCTATGCAATCATTGAGCACGCCCGAAATTCGCCTGAGTTGTCGCTAGGTGTTGCCGCGTTTTCGGTCAAACAGCAGAAGGCTATTCGCAATGAACTCGAACTGATGCAACGTCAAAATCCCGAAATCGAAGAGTTTTTTGCAGCGCATCCGACCGAGCCGTTTTTTTGTAAGAACTTGGAGAACGTTCAAGGCGACGAGCGAGACGTGATTTTTATTTCGGTTGGCTACGGCAAAAACGCCAGCGGTTATATGGCCATGCGCTTCGGTCCCCTCGGTAACGAGGGCGGTGAACGCCGGCTGAATGTTTTGATTTCCCGGGCGAAGAAGCGTTGTCATGTTTTTACTTCAATTACGGCCGAGGACATTGACCTGGAACGAGCGAAGGGTCGAGGTGTGGCCTCCCTGAAAGTTTTTCTGGCCTATGCGGAATCCGGCAAGCTTTCGGTTGCAACTATTTCGGGACGAGAGGAAGAGTCTCCGTTTGAGGAATCCGTTCGGCGTGCGGTTGAAGGCCTCGGTTATGAAGTTGTACCCCAAGTGGGGGAAGCCGGGTTCTTCATTGACCTCGGTGTTCGGGACAGGCAGACGCCCGGCCGATTTATTCTGGGCATCGAATGCGATGGTGCGACGTATCACAGTTCCCGGTCGGCTCGGGACCGTGACAGACTCCGTCAGGCAGTGCTTGAAGATCATGGCTGGGTCATACATCGCGTCTGGTCCACGGATTGGCTCCAGCGCCAAACCGACCAACTTCGAAAAATTGCAGCAGCAATCGAAGCCGCCAAAATCGGCAAAACAAACCACGCCGCCAAAACAGAAACAAATGGCGAAATTATACGGGATGAGGCCCTGCCAAAACTGGACGACGACTCATTGGCAAAACTAGCAGTGCCATACGTCGAGGCGCGTATCGAAGTTCCAACGCGTCAGGAGCCGCACACGCTTTCATTTGGAATACTGGGCGATATCATCCTGAAAATCGTGCAAGTCGAGGGGCCAATCCACGAAGACGAGATCACAAACCGCGTTAAAGCGCTCTGGGGCTTCGCCCGGGCTGGTTCACGAATCCAAAGCGCGGTCAAACGAGGCATCGGTTGGCTCATGAGATCAGACCAGTGCATCAGTGAGGCCGGCTTCCTCTCCATAAACGGTTATCCGATACCGATTCGCAATCGTGAAAACGTCTCATCACCCGATCTTCGGAAACCAGAAAGAATCGCCCCATCAGAATTGAGGGAGGCAATTCTCGCCGTCATCGAGCTCGGCCACGGAGCAGCCCAAAAAGAAATCCCGACGGCAGTTGCCAGAATTCTTGGATTCAAAAACACGAGCGCCCAACTCCGCTACGCAGTGGAAGGACAGATTCACAAACTAGCAAAACAAAACGTCATCACCGAAAACAGCGGGATGTTCAAACGCGTTTGTTGAGGTTGAGGGTGATTGGTGTGGTGTTCATGCCGGATAATTCTCTGATTTCGTCGGCTCAATTCCAGAGTTTTCCGGGTGCCATTTCTGATTGGTAGCGGGGGCCGGAACGATTCGTCGGCCTTTTGCATCTCGCTGGTAAGGTGAAACTCTGGCGCCCGGAGAATTGCTTTGCGAAGATGATGGCGAACTCACGGGCGCGGCTTGCGTCACGAAAAACTTCTCCTTGTGTCCCGCGGTGAGTTGGTGGTTGAATCCCAAAGCGTTTATGACTCCACAAATTGATAATGTTGCTTTGGCGATTCTGAAGGGGGCTTACAATCCAGAAACAAAAGACCTGATTGTAGATTTGGGTCAGTTGGAAATCGGGACACTCGCGGCGCTTCTAGGGGAGGACGTTCTAAAAGAGATTCCTGTGATTAAAGGTGTAGTAGCGTGCTTCAAAATTCCGCTGGCGATCCGTGACCAATTGTTTCTGAGAAAAGTTGCAGGATTTTTGGCGGCCTGTCCTCGATTTACAGAGGCGGAGAAAGAAGCGTTTCTTAAGGAGAATTTGAGTGACGACAGAAAGGCGCAAAAACTCGGCGATTCGCTTGTGCTCATTCTTGATAGACTGGATGACATGGAAAAGCCGGAAATAATTGCAAGAATGTTTGCCGCATTTGTTCGAGGCAAGATCAGCTTTGATGTTTTCAGGCGACTGGCAACAGCAATTGATTTGGGTTCCGTTGTTGATTTGAGGGAGTTTGTTAAAATCGAACCTGCTCCGACGACAGGTCAGCGAGTATCGCTAAACCCACAAACGCAACTACTCCGCACAAATCTTGTCCGAACCGGATTAGTTAGCCTTCCGTCGTTTTCTCAAACCGTTCCTATTCTAGGTGTCAGTTTTAAAGAAAACGAACTCGGCAAAACTTTTAGAGAAATCATGAATGATGGTCAATCACCTTCCGCTTATTCAACGCAATCGGCATGAAGTGGAGTGGAGCAAACGAACCGAGGGCGGCGCAAGCGTAGCGCAGCTTTTGCCCTTCGGATTTTGAGGAGGCGGGATGCCTAACAATTCACTGGAGCCAACGCCGGTTGGCCGCCTCAGTTCCGCATTCGCGGTTGACATCGCACATCCGGCGTGGCTGAGTTCTGGACGTTCGACAACAACCGCACGAAATACGCCATGAATTCAAATCCGATTATCCTATTGGTATGTGTCCTCTGGACAATGTCAGCGATGGCCCAAGAGCCAGCGGTTGTTAGGTCCGTAGACGTCGTGGACTATGGGATTTATCGCATTGAGCTGACTGGCCAGCATGTGCCCATGCCCTCCGCTGGAGCTGGCGCGATTCAGCCAGCCTCACGTGTTGTTTTGATTGCTAAAACGAATGAGATTCCGGCGACAATCGGGACGACATTCGGGTTCCAGTTTATTCTTAACGGTTCACCGGTCGGAGGGGTGGCGGCAGTGGATATTATTGTCGAGCATCCTGCATTTCATAAACCTGACGGGGAGATTTCCAAGACCACGGACAGAGTACCGTGGCGTTATAGAATCGGGGAGACAGTTGGCTACACATACACATTTGACCACGATTGGGAGGCGGTAACAGGAGTTTGGAAAATCCAAGTATGGCAGGGTGGGAAAATACTCGCGGGCAAAGAATTTATCGTAAAGTCAGGAACAAAATGATTGTCGAACAAACCGCTGCAGGCAACAGGCGCTGGGCGTTCAGATTTGGACGGCGGGGGAGATTGGCTGCTTCCCGGCTACGTCGCGGCATCATTTCCCGCGCCTGTGCCTGAGCCACGGGACAATAGGTATTCCATGCAACGTCCTCGAACAATTCCAGCATCTCTGCCAGAGTTTCGCAATTCGGCTGGCACGGTCTTCAACTTAAATGAATGATTTGGTTGCTCGTTTGCAACCCCATTGACTGGTTTTGTCCTTCATGGTTTTCTAATGGCTGTGTTGATAG
>DAIRTX010000056.1:0-20110 GCA_036803685.1 Verrucomicrobiota bacterium
CAGGAAGTGCAGGAAGCCGGCGGTTACATGAACGCCTACACGAGCTTCGACCGCACGGTGTATCACATTGACGTGCCCAGCACCGGCGCACGCACCGCGATTGACATCCTGTGCGACATCATGCAGCACGCCACCCTGCCCGCCGATGAACTGACCAGGGAACTCGACGTCATCCGCCGCGAAATGGACATGGGCCAGGACGATCCCGGCCACCGCGCCAGCCGCCGCCTGTTTGAAACCGCCTACACACGCAGCCCGTATCGCTTCACCGTCATCGGGTACCCCGACATTTTCGGCGAGCTGAAACCCGACGACATCCGCGGTTACTACGCCGAAAAATACACGCCGAACAATGTGTTTTACGTCGTCGCCGGCGACGTTAAGAATGACGAAGTCATCGTGCAAATCCGCACCGCCTACAAAAAAACCAAGGCCCGGGCGCTCCCATCAGTCGTGTTGCCGGAAGAACCGAAGCAAACCGCAGCGCGTGAAATCGTCGAGGAAGCGCCCATTGAACTCGGTCATTTTCATTTTGCCTGGCACATTCCCGAATTGCGGCATCCCGACATGTCGGCGCTCGACGTGCTCGCTGTTTTGCTCGGCTGCGGCCGCAGTTCGCGCCTCTACCAGCAGGTTCGCGAGAAACAAGGCGTCGTCCACCACGTTGACGCGTGGACTTACAGCCCCGGCAATCCGGGTTTGTTCGGCATGAGCGCCATCGTGGACGCGGACAAATTCACCGCGGCGCGTGACGCGATGCTGGCCGAGGTTGAAAAAATGCAGACGTCGCCGGTTTCCGCCGGCGAACTCGGCAAGGCGGTGAAACAATTCATTGCCGCCACGCTTGCCGTGCGCAAGACGATGGAAGGCCAGGCGCAAAACCTCGGCGCAAACTGGCTGGCGGCAAATGATTTGAATTTTTCCGAACGTTACCTCGCCGCCGTCAAGCGCGTCAGGCCCGATGACATCCTGCGCGTCGCGCGTGAATATCTCACGGCGGAAAACCGCACCCTTTACACGCTGTTGCCCGATGGCACCGCGCCCAAATTGTCCGTGACCGTCGAAGAAAAAAACGAGCACGCGATCCGGAAATTTGAATTGCCGAACGGCCTCCGCCTGCTCGTGAAGGAAGATCATCGCCTGCCCTTTGTCGAATTTCGCGCCATGTTCAAAGGCGGCGTGCTCGCCGAAACCAGGGAGGACAACGGCATCACCCAGTTAACCAGCCGGATGCTGCTCAAAGGCACGTCGCAGCGCAGCGCCCGGGACATTGCGACAGAAATCGAGACGGTCGGCGGCAGCATTGACAGCTACGGCGGCAATAACAGCTTCGGCGTCAACCTGGAAACCTTGAGCAGCGATTTTGCGACCGGCCTCGATTTGCTCGCCGACGTTTTGCTGGACCCGGTTTTTCCCGCCGACGCGCTCGAACGCGAGCGCGAGGTGCAAATTGCCGACATTCACGCACAAAAGGACCATCTGCTTAAAAGCGCCAGCCTGGCCATGCGCCGCACGCTTTTTGGCAGCATCGGCTACGGTCTGGATTCAACCGGCAGGGAAGAAGCCGTTGCCAAACTTAAAGCTGCCAGTTTGAAATCGTTTCACAAAAAGCTGGCCGCGCCGAACAATTGCGTTCTCGCCATTTACGGCGACGTGGAAACGGCGGAGGTTAAATCCGCCGTCGAAAAACTTTTTGGCCATTGGAAATCCGGCAATGCGGCGAGCGAACTGATTCGCACTTCGCCCGGCACACCTCCCCCTTTGATACAGCGAGTTGAAGAAACCCGCGACAAAAAGCAGGCGGTGATCGTCATTGGTTTCCCCGGCACGACGATGCACGACGAAGACCGTTACGCGCTCGAGTTGATTCAAGAATCGTGCAGCGACCTCGGTTCGCGGCTGTTTCTGCGGATTCGCGAGCAACTCGGCCTCGCTTACTACGTCGGCGCGCAACATTTCGCCGGCTTGGCGCCCGGCTACTTCGCCTTTTACGCCGGCACCGAGCCGTCGAAGGTCGCGTTGGTCGAACAGGAAATTCTCAAGGAAGCCGGACTCCTGCGCACTGAAGGTTTGACCGCCGAGGAACTCAAACGCGCCAAGGCCAAAATCATCGGCCAGAAAAAAATCGCGCGGCAGGACCTGGGCCATCTGGCATCCACGACCACGCTCGACGAACTTTACGGCCTCGGCTACCAGCGCGCGGAACTCGACGACGCCAAATTCGAAGCCGTCACGCTGGAACAAATCAAAGCCGCCGCGCAAAAATATCTCAAGCCGGATGCGGTGGTCGTTGCGGTGGTGAAGCCGGAGAAAATCTAGGAGCGCCGGCCTCCGGCACGGCTTTTCCTGTGCATTTCAATATCGCGCCGTGCTGGAAGCCGGCGCTCCGGCTGGAATCAACAGCCGATGAAATTCATCCCGAAATCTTGCACTGCTGAAAGGCCACTCCTCCGATATCCGGCTCAGTTTTGCTCTGACCGGGTTGTTTTCAATGTAACGAATCGCGATTCTTTCTTGTTCCTCATCGCGCATGAAGTTGTCCCAGTATTCGCGCTGCCATTGGAGCGCCGGCCTCCGGCACGGCTTGTTGCTGTTCATTTCACCACCGCGCCGTGCTGGAAGCCGGCGTTCCGCAAGTAATCGATTCGCCTGTGTTTGGACGAAGTGTTTCCAACTTCGCATCGTCTTCCATAGCGGCACCTGCCACACATGCACCAGCACATGGACATGATTCGGCATCACGCACCAAGCGAGCAGTTCGTAACGTTCGTTATGAAAATGAAGCATGGAGTCTTCGGCAATTTTGGCAATGCGCAGATCACGCAAATGACATTCACCAACTCCGCGATCAAGATATTCCTCCAGCCTCGTGCGCTTCTCCCGGTCATCTTCAATCTTGAGCAAATGTTCCCACTCACCACGCCGTGAAACAGGCATGGAATCCGCAAGGCGGAAGGTGACAAACTGAACCAGGCCGGGAAAATCACAATGCGGCAGATAACCACGCTCATGCCAGCCGAGAAAGCCGAGTGCTTTTTCCTCATCCGTAAGCGGACGGAACGCTTTTTTCTTCCCCTCAACAAGCTGGCACAGATATTCGCGCTTGGTCCGCGGTGGCCGGGACATGAACGAAGCATCGCAAAATCAGGCGAAGCAGACCAGCGCAATCCAGAGCAACTGATCGCCGGTTCGATTGGAGCGCCGGCCTCCGGCACGGCTCGTCACTGTTCACTTCACCAACACGCCGTGCCGGAGGCCGGCGCTCCAAGCTACGCCTTCGCCACCAATTGGCGCAGCATATAGGGCAAAATGCCGCCGTGCTGGTAGTAATCAATTTCAATCGGCGTATCAATCCGGCACTTTACCTGCTCACCCCAACGCCGACCTTCACTCTCGATTAGAAGCATGAGGTCTTGTTGTGGTTTGAGATCCGGGCCGAGGCCAACGATGGTGTAGGTCTCGCTACCGTTGAGCTTGAGGGTCTGCGCGCTCACACCTTCCCGGAATTGTAGTGGCAGAACGCCCATGCCAACAAGGTTACTGCGGTGAATGCGTTCGAAACTTTGGGCAATGACTGCTTTCACTCCCAAAAGCGCAGTTCCCTTTGCCGCCCAATCGCGGCTGGAGCCGGAACCGTATTCATGGCCTGCAATTATAACAAGCGGTGTGCTGTCTTGCTGGTATTTCATGGCCGCGCCATAAATTGACATTTCAATTCCCGGGGATGCGGATGGAACTTCTATCTGCTGTAATCCGGGCGAACCTTGAACATTCCCGCCAGTCACATCTTTGATACGCGACCATCCACTGATCGAAGGCGGGTAATACTTCGTAACGCCGCCTTCGACGCCGGGCACCATAAGATTCTTAATCCGCACATTCGCAAACGTGCCGCGCGTCATCACCCGGTCGTTGCCCCGCCGCGAGCCGTAGCTGTTGAAGTCCGCCGGTTCGACGCCGTTCTCGATGAGATATTTTCCAGCCGGCGATGTCTTCTTGATGGAGCCGGCGGGTGAAATGTGGTCGGTCGTCACGCTGTCGCCAAAGATGCCGAGGGCGCGGGCACCCTTGATTTCGGCGATGCTGCCGGGCGGCAACGAAAAGTTCGTGAAGAACGGCGGTTCCTGGATATAGGTGGATTTGCGGTCCCATTCATATACGTTGCCGGTGCTGGACGGAATTTCGTTCCACTTAGGATTCTGGCCCGCGAAATCCTGGTAAAGCTTGCGGAACACTTCCGGCTGCAACGCGGTTTGCATGAGGTCGCGAATCTCGCGCAACGTCGGCCAAAGGTCCCTGAGGAAAACGTCCGCACCAGTTTTATCTTTGCCAATCGGCTCGCGGCTCAGGTCAATGTCCACGTGCCCGGCGAGCGCGAAGGCGACGACGAGCGGCGGCGACATCAGGAAGTTCGCCTTGATGTTCTGGTGAACGCGCGCCTCGAAATTGCGGTTGCCGGACAACACCGACGCGGCGACGAGATCGTTTTTCACGACCGCGTCTTCGATGGCCGGATGCAGCGGTCCGGAATTGCCGATGCACGTCGTGCAACCGTAGCCGACGAGGTTGAAGCCGAGTTTGTCGAGGAATGGCTGCAGGCCGGTCTTGTTCAAATAATCGCTGACGACGCGTGAACCGGGCGCGAGCGACGCCTTGACCGTTGAGTTGACGCTCAAACCGCGTTCGACGGCCTTCTTGGCGAGCAAGCCGGCGGCAAGCATCACGCTCGGGTTCGACGTGTTCGTGCAACTCGTGATCGCCGCGATGAGCACGCTGCCGTGGCCGATTTCACCATGCACCTGCGGCGCGGGCGCGGACACCGGATCGGGCGTCGGATGATTGTTGGCCATTTCGCGCTCGGTCGTGGGATTCGTGCCCGCCACCGCCGAGTGTTTGGCAGAAACCGGTTCCTGGCTGCCGCCGCCGGGCTGAAACTGGCCGCCCGCCGCAGCGACGCGCACACTTTTGCCAAGCTCCGCCGCGGATTTGCCGAATCCATTTTCCGTGACCGGTTTTGAAAATGAGGAAATAAATTCCTGCTTCAGTTTCGGCAGTTCGATGCGGTCTTGCGGACGCTTCGGGCCGGCCACGCTGGGAACCACCGTGCCGAGGTCGAGTTCCAGTTCCTGTGAGTAGGCGATGTCGCCTTTCTTCGGAATGCCGAACAAGTCCTGCGCGCGGTAATAATTTTCGTAGGTGAGGCAAAACTCCTCGCTGCGGCCCGTGGCGCGGAGATAATTCACGCACTCGGCATCAATCGGGAAGAAACCCATCGTCGCGCCGTATTCGGGCGCCATGTTCGCCATCATCGCGCGGTCCACGACCGGCAACGCCGCCGCGCCGGGGCCGAAAAATTCGACGAACTTGCCGACGACCTTTGCCTTGCGGAGCATTTCCGTGACGGTAAGCGCGAGGTCGGTGGCGGTGACGCCCTCGCGCAACGCGCCGGTGAGATGCACGCCGACGACGTCCGGCGTGAGGAAATAAACCGGCTGGCCAAGCATGCCGGCTTCGGCCTCGATGCCGCCGACACCCCAACCCACGATGCCGAGGCCATTGATCATTGTCGTGTGCGAATCCGTGCCAACCAGAGTGTCCGGATAAAACAGTTGAGAGTTGTTGGTTGAGGGTTGAGAGAGCACACCCTTCGCGAGATATTCCAGGTTGACTTGGTGCACGATGCCGATTCCGGGCGGGACGACCTTGAACGTGTCGAACGCCTGCATGCCCCATTTCAAAAACTGGTAGCGCTCGCGGTTGCGCTGGAATTCGATCTCCAGATTCTTCCGCAATGCATCCGCGCTGCCCGCGAAATCCACCTGCACCGAGTGGTCCACAACCAGATCCACCGGCACGAGCGGTTCGATGATTTTTGGATTTTTGCCCAGCCGCTGCACCGCCGAGCGCATCGCCGCCAGGTCCACCAGCAGCGGCACGCCGGTGAAGTCCTGTAGCACGATGCGCGCGACGATAAACGGAATTTCCTCCGTGCGGGTTTCGGTTGGCTTCCAATTCGCCAGCGCGCGCACGTTTTGTTCGCTGACCTTTTTGCCGTCGCAATTGCGGAGCACGGACTCGAGCACGAGGCGGATGGAGACGGGCAATTTGGAAACCGGCCCGACGCCGGCCTCTTCCAGCGCGGGCAATGAATAAAATCGCCCCGGCTGGCCGCTGCCGGGATCAAATTTTTGCAACGTATTGAATAGATTGTGCGGTACGCTCATTTAATTCCTTCAATAAGTCAGTAAAAATGAAGCTTGCGCGCGAATGTGTCAAGCGAAGCGCGGCGTCCTGGCTTGGTAGGGCGGTGTTGCTGCACCGCCGTGCACCGCAGCGGCGCACCCACCAAATAATCAATGGGCGCGGTGGACGTTGCCAAAAAACTTGTTTGTCGGCGCCGGCTATGTGATAAGTCCGCACATCATGCCAACTCATCGAGGCTCCATCCGGTTGTTCCAACTCTTCGGAATCGAAGTCTATCTGCACTGGTCGTGGTTTGTTGTCGCGATATATGGCATTCAAAGCCGGGGACACCAATACAATTCCATTGGCTGGAACGTGCTGGAATATCTCACACTTTTTTTAATCGTACTCATGCACGAGTTCGGCCATTCACTGGCCTGCCGGCAGGTCGGCGGCCGAGCGAACCAAATCGTGCTTTGGCCGCTCGGCGGCGTGGCGTATGTCTCCCCGCCCCAACGACCGGGCGCGATGTTGTGGAGCATCGCGGCCGGACCACTGGTGAATGTCGCGCTCTTTCCTGTTTTTTCATTGATCTGGTGGTTGGGTCATTCGGCGGGTTGGGTTGAATCCCTGCCGGATCTTTATCGTTTCGTCGTGACCCTCTGGTATATCAACACCATTTTGCTGATTTTCAATCTGATGCCGGTTTATCCCCTCGACGGCGGCCAGATTTTGCGGTCGCTGCTTTGGTTTATGTTTGGCCGGGCGCGCAGCCTGCTCATCGCGAGCAGCATCGGCTTTGTGGGTGTGGCCGGCCTGATTCTGTTTGCCATTTGGGCGCAATCCGTCTGGATCGGCATTATGGCCGCTTTCATTTTGATAAATTGCTGGGGCGGTTTAATGCAGGCGCGGGCGATGGCCCGCGTCGCCAATGCGCCGCGTCACAACGGATTTGCCTGCCCGGTTTGCAAAGTCGCCCCGCCCCGCGGCGCATTCTGGGTCTGCGGAAAATGCCGGAAAGCCTTTGACACGTTTGAAACGCAGGGCGTTTGTCCAAACTGCGGAACTCAATTTGCGGTGGCATTCTGCCCGGAATGCGGCAATCTGCGACCGATGAGCGAATGGACTTTCTCTTCAAACGTTCCGCCAAAGCTGTAACCCGTAAATTAAATACCGTTGCTCCGCTCCATCGGATGGAGGGGAAAGATTCCACGAAATTGAGGATTCGTGATTTGTGCCCTTGAACCGTAGCCGCCGACGTGAGTCGGCGCTGATCCTCACCCGGAAAAGAATGCGCGGACTTATGTCCGCGGCTACGAGATTCATGGGAATGCTCAAGGTTCGCCATATTCTCACCCCGCCCAGCAAAAAAATCAGGCCGCCTTTTCAGATGGCCTGAACAAACTAGTTTGCCGAAAATTATCGCCTGTTACTTCAACTTCGCCAGCGCGGCCTTGACGGCGTCAAAGTTCGGCAGGTCCTTCGGCGTCGGCGTCTGTTCGCTGTATTGCACCACGCCTTTCTTATCAATCACGAACGCCGCGCGTGCCGAGGTGTCGCCCACGCCGGCCAGCATCGGGAAAATAACGTCATACGCCCTGGCGGTGGTTTTGTTCAGGTCGCTGGCGAGCGTGATGCCGATTTTTTCCTTTTGTGCCCACGCTTCCTGCGTGAACGGGCTGTCCACGCTGATACCGATGACGTCCGTGCCGAGGTCTTTGTAGGCGTTGAGACCGGCGGTCAGGTCGCACATTTCCTTGGTGCAGACGCTGGTGAACGCGAGCGGGAAGAACAGCACGACGGTGTTCTTCTTGCCGAAGTTGTTGCTGAGTTTCACGTCCACCAGGCCGGACGCCTGCTTGGACTTGAGGGTGAAGTCGGGAGCTTTGGATCCCGTGGGAATTGGCATAATCGTTTTTGTTATTCAGTTAATTTGTTTTCGTTACGGACATTTTCAGGATTTGCCGCGTCCCTGTCAAACAAGGATTGCGCGTCCGGCCGCAGCATGACCCCCGATTACTGCAATCTGAGGGGCAGGTTGAATACGTATGAATAAAGCCGGGACAAGGTGTTGCCGGTGTGCTGGGCGCGCACAGCCGGTCCAAACTGGAAGGTCGCCGTTGCCGTGAAGTCATGCAGCACCAGACAGTAGGTGCTGTTGGCCATGATCCCCAACAGCTCGCCGGTCCGGCTGAAAACCAGGTCGCCGCGCGAGGGATTGAATTTTCCGAACAGCCCCTTCAACAGGTTGCGGTCCAGTTTGACATATTGCGGCGTGTTCAACTCGATCTGGAAGCTGCTCTGGCCGTAATAATCCCCCTGCGCGCCCACCACCACCGCATCCTGAAATTTGTACGGGTCCGACGAAACCGGATAGATTTTGCTGCCGAGCTGGCGGGCTTCCGACTGCGTGACCGGCATGAACACCACGCGCGGATCCTGAATGTGAAAGGACAACGAATGAATGGGAACCTGCGCCGTGTTGTGGTCCAACGTTCCGCTGAGTCCGGCCCAGTCCGTGCCGGGATCCCACAAAATCAGCGGGGTGTCCTGCACGTGGCATAACGCGAAAATATTGGTCCCGTCGGTGACCAGCACTGTTTCGGCGGTCTTACTCTTGCTGGCGTCCATGCCGAATATGCCGGATCGGGAAGCCAGGAACCGGGTCTGGATCCGGTTGCTGACAAACTCACTGAAGATGGTGTTGGGAGCCAGGGCCCGGTTCTCACGGATTTCCCGGGTCAAGGCGCCTGAATTGGTCGCCAGCGCCTTGAAACCTTCGGCCAATTGGGCTTTTTCCGCGCGCTCGGCCTGCACCTGTTGCTGCATCATGGCGGCTTTTTCGGTGGCGGCGCGCTTCTCAACTTCCGCCATCTGGAGTTGGCCGGCCAGCTTCTGCTTTTCGTCCTGGGCGATCTGGTTGTTTTTCGAGAGTTGGGCGAGTTGTTGCTGGAGCGCGGCAGCCAGATCCGACTCTTTTTTAGCTTCAGCTTCCATCGCCGCGAGTTTTTCCTTCGACATCAAGGTTTCCGCGGAACTGCTCTGCAATTTCTGGTCGAGAATCTGGATGTTGGCCTGGGCCGCGGCAAACTGCTGCTGCAAGTCCGCTTGTTGTTTTTGCGCGGCCTCACGGACCTTCGCGAGTTCCGCCTGCAACTGTTCGCGGTTTTTCTGCTCCTCGTTGAGCGCCAGCTTCATAACCGCCGCGAGGTCCTTCCCGCCGGTGTCAGACGGTTTGGGTGCGACGTCCACCTTGGCGCCCGGCTGCGCGCCTTCGTTCTCGCCGGCCATTTTGCTGAGGTCCGTCGAGAACGTCAGCAGGCTCAACAGCAGGAAATCGCAGATGACGATAAGGATGCTGCGGTTCATGACGGCGTGACGGGCGTTGGCGTGGCGGCGGGTTCGGCGGCTTCCACCTCGGCTTCGAGTATTAATTTCCGGCGCGCCGGGCGCAGATTGAAGATTTTGAACACGCACACGAAGATGATGCCGAACGACGTGGACGAGTAGGCCGCCATCAGGCTGAATTTGATCATGCCCATCGAGACCAGAATCAGCGATAGGATGGTGCCGACGAAGCCCAGGTAAAGGCCGGCGTCGAACAGGTGGTCCTCGTTTTCGAGCAGCTTCAGCTTCATGCGCGTTGGCACCTGTTGCCGGCGGATTTCCGCCAGCTTGACGAGGCAGGCGATGTAGATCAGACCCTGCAGCACGAAGAACAGCAGCAGTGTCAGCAGAATTATGTTGTTCATGATGTTTGGATGAGCGCGGGCGAATCCGGCCAGGACCACATTGCCCGTCGTGGGCACGTGCAGTCGAAAGGAAAAGCCCTCTTTCTGGCTCTCCTGGGCGAGAAACGGCTCGCTCAGAAGCAGCACCACCAGCAGGAAACCCAGCGCAAATAAAATCTCGCGGACCACATGGAACCCGCGCACCTGCAACGGTCGTTCCAGGGAGGATACGGCAGGTTTCGCAAAATGCAAAGCCGTGGCAAGAAAAAATCCACTCAACAGGTAGGCAAGCCATTTCATCGCCAGCGCCAGTCCCGGCACCCGGAAACAAAAGTTCGTCGCAAATTGGAAACTCGAACTGTACAGACGTTGGTCACGCTGCAAAAGCTCGTTCACCCCGCCCGCGCCGAAGCGGAGACTGGAGCCGAGGTCCGTCAAACCGGTTTGTCGGAAGTCCGCGAAGTATTTCGCCACGTCTGCCGGTTTGCCGGAAAGCAACACGGCGGAGAAAAGCACGGGCAATTGTCCGCCGGTATTGCGGACTTGATCGGCCAGCAGGTGGAGCGTCCCGGCATCCTCAATCCGTCCGGTGAACGTCACGAGCTGGTCCCAGTTGAATCGCTGGCCCAGCGACATCAGATCCATCAATACCTGTTCCAACGGCATTGAATTTCCGCCGCGGCTGGCGGCCGAAGCCGGCTTGAACACATTGTCGCTTAAACCCATCGTCAAGTGCCCTCCCTCCAACAGCAGTCCGCAAACCGACAGCGCTGTATCGAAGGCCTGGCCCGAGGCTGACTGCGGCGGCGGGAAGAGGACGGTGTTGTTCAACGCGCGGCAGCGCAGCAACTCCTGCACGGCGGGACGCGACGAGTCACGCAACAACCCAAGTATCACCTCCCGATTTTCCTGTCGGACAACAAATTCGGTGACCGGCTCCGGGCCGGACTTCGGCAGTCGGGTGTCACTTTCGAAGAGGCGCTCGAAACGCAGGTCGTTGTCACCGCCCCAGACCAGCCAGCCGGGATGCCGTCGCGCCGAATTGGTAATCGCCAGGCCAAGTTTGTCCCAGCCGGGAAGCTTCTCCGTCTGCGCCGCCTGCAAGAGCAACTGGGCCGCTCCCAATTTGTTTTCGTTCACGAGCGCCAGCCCTTGCTCGATCAAGGCCGGGGTGTTTCTTCCGGCCCTTTGGATGACGCTGACATCCACCGCCCGCAGGTGCGCCGGCACCAGCAAGCCACAGAACAGCAGCAGCAAGCCGGAAATCGCACAAGCCAAAGCCCATATCCAGCGGTTTATCATGACTTCAATCCATCCTAATTTTCCTTAGACTGCACGTTGCAAAGTCCTGTTCAAGCATGAATAATGCCCGATGGGGTGTCGTGCCGCGTTTCGATACCTTCGGAAGGATGGGCCCTGCAAGTTCCTGAATCCAAGCACAGATTGATGGGGTGTCGTAAAACGAGACCCTTCGGGGCCTGATTTTATTCACAATGCCTCCGGCGATTTTTCCGCGCACCTGTCAGATTTTACAACGCCGCCAAAACTTCTTCGGCATGCTCGTCCGGTTTTACCTGCGGCCAAATCTTTTTGATGCGCCCGTCCGGCCCGATGAGAAAGGTCACGCGATGCGTGCCCAGGTATTTCCGGCCCATGAAACTCTTCTCCCCCCAAACGCCGTAAGCCTGGACAATCTTTTTGTCCTCGTCCGCCAGCAACGTGAACGGCAGCTTGAACTTCTTGACAAATTTATCGTGCGACTTCACCGGGTCGGTGCTGACGCCGAACACGACCGCACCCTTCTTCCTGAACCCGGCGAAATGGTCGCGGAATGCGCACGCTTCCTTCGTGCAACCCGGCGTGTCGTCCCTCGGATAAAAATACAGCACGACGTTTTTGCCTTTGAAATCAGCGAGCGAAATTTTTCCGCCGCCGCTGGTCGCCGCCGAAAACTCCGGCGCGGCATCACCTTCCTTTAATTTCAATTCCAGTTCCTTTGCCATAAATTTCGGTTGAAGTATCGGAGTGTTGGGATTTGAGTCGTGCCACCTTTTCCCCCCAGCTCTCCGTCACTCCACCGCCCCATTCTTCACCGTCGGCGAACTTGCCGGATGCGAGCCGAGCTGTTTCACGCCATCCCAGATGTAAAGCAACCCCGACACGCCCGTGCATATCGCCGCGCCAAACGTCCAGACCTTGAGCCAGCGCGCATTCAAATCGCGATCCCAGTCCAGTAAAATCCAAAGGACCACGATCATTTGCAGCACCGTCGCGATTTTTCCCATGATGCGCGGGTGCACGACAACCTTGCCGACGATGAATCGAACGACGGCAATGCCGATGAGCAGCAGCAAATCGCGTCCGATGATGGTGCCCGTAAGCCAGAGCGGAATCTGCCCCAGGTAAGGCCCGTGGCTGAAGCTCAATGTAATGATGCCCGACAGGAGCAACATTTTGTCCGCGAGCGGATCGAGAATCGCGCCCAGCTCGCTTTTTTGGTTGTAACGCCGCGCGATGTAACCGTCCACGCCGTCCAGAATCGCCGTGACCGCGAACGAAAGGATTGCCAGCAGCCGGTGAACTTCGTTGCCGGTTTGGAGGTAATAAATCAATTCGACGACAAAAAACGGAATCAGCAGGATTCGCAGAATCGTGATTTTATTGGCGGTCGTCATGGCCGGAGACAACGGAGTATGACACGAATCCCGCGGATTTGCACCAATTCAATTCGGAGCATTTCACCGCCACTAAGGTAGGGCGGCGTTGCCGCGCCGCCCAAACTTCCAACAGAACGAGCGGAGCGATGTTCTGACGTGCGTAGCCCATGGTTCCGCCAGCATCGCTGCGCTTGCTGGCGGTGAGATTGGGGCAAACCGGCAGGTTTGCCCTACCATCGCTGGGGGCAGTGTCAAGATGTGCCCCGCTTGATTGCCGCCAATTTTCAAATGATGACTTTCGGTTTTGAAATTGGTAGTTTGCCTGCGAATGAAAGTGAGTAAATCCAAACCTTTGGTCGGAATTCTCATGGGCAGCGATTCCGACTGGCCAACGATGAAAGCCGCCGCCGATGTGTGCGCGCAATTCGGCATCGCCAGCGAAGCGAAGGTCATTTCGGCACATCGCACGCCGAAGGATTTGGAGCAATACGCCGGCAAAGCGCACGAACGCGGCCTGCGCGTCATCATCGCCGCCGCGGGCGGCGCGGCGCATCTGCCGGGCGTGACGGCGGCGTTCACCACCCTGCCCGTCATCGGCGTGCCCATCGAAAGCAGATCGCTCAAGGGCCTCGACTCGTTGCTCTCCATCGTGCAAATGCCGCCGGGCGTGCCGGTCGCAACCGTCGGGATTGGCGCGGCGAAAAACGCCGGGCTGCTGGCGGTACAAATTTTGAGCGTGGGCAGCGAACGATTGCAAAAGGCGCTGGTGGAATTCAAACAAAAGCTCGCCGAGGAATCGCGCGCGAAGAATAAAAATCTATCCGCTTGACTGAAGGACGACCGCTTCGTTTGGACAATCGCGCTTCCGTCTGCTAGCCTGCGCGCGAATTTATGAGTCTGGAAAACAAAGAAATTCCTGCCGCCCCGTCCGATTTCATCCGCGACATCGTCGCGCAGTACGTTGCCGAAAAGAAATCTCCGCAGATTCACACCCGCTTTCCGCCCGAACCGAACGGCTACCTGCACATCGGCCACGCCAAAAGCATCTGCCTCAACTTCGGCATCGCCCACGAGTTCGGCGGCGTCTGCAATCTCCGCATGGACGACACCAACCCGGCCAAGGAAGACGTCGAATACGTGGACTCCATCATCGAGGACGTGAACTGGCTTATCGCCGGCTGGGCCGATGACAAGCTCGGCCTGAAACCCAAAGGCAAAACGCCGGAGACGGTGACCAGCAACGGCAGGCCGGATTTTTATCTGCCGCCCGTCACACAACGTGCTTCCGGCATCCTGCCGGAAGATCAAACTTTCTCTTCATCCGGCGTTCATACAAATGAAAATGGACCTGCCGGCAAGATGCCGGCAGCACGTTTGGAACCCTTCTACGCTTCCGACTACTTCGACCAGCTTTACGAATACGCCGTCGCGCTCATCAAGAAGGGCAACGCCTACGTCTGCGACCTGACACCGGACGAAACCGATGAATATCGCCGCAACGCCAAGGAAAGCCCGTTCCGCAACCGCAGCGTCAAGGAAAGCCTTGACCTCTTCACGCGGATGAAGGCCGGCGAGTTCCCCGACGGCAAGCGCACGCTCCGCGCCAAGATTGACGTCACCGCACCGAACGTCTGGATGCGCGACCCGCTCATTTATCGCATCCGCCACGCCGACCATCATCACACCGGCGGCAAATGGTGCATCTACCCGATGTACGATTTCGCGCATTGCCTGAGCGATTACATCGAAGGCATCACGCACAGCATTTGCACGCTGGAATTTGAGGTGCATCGCCCGCTTTATGATTGGATCCTGACCCACCTCGACCTGCCGCGTCCCCTGCCCCATCAATACGAATTCGCGCGTCTCAGCCTCACCTACACCGTGATGAGCAAACGCAAACTGCTCCAGCTCGTGAACGAAAAACTCGTCACCGGCTGGGACGACCCGCGCATGCCGACGATAAGCGGCATCCGGCGACGCGGCGTCACCGCGGAAGCCCTGCGCGTCTTTGCCTACAACATCGGCATCACCAAATACAACGGCCTCACCGACGTGGCCGTGCTCGAACACGCCATCCGCGAAGATTTGAACAGACGCGCCCTGCGCCGTCTCGCCGTGTTGCGACCCATCAAGGTGGTGATTACGAATTATCCCGAAGGCAAGACCGAGGAACTGGACGCGGTGAATAATCCCGAGGATGAAAGCGCGGGCAAACGGAAAATTCCATTCAGCCGCACGCTGTACATTGAGCAGGACGATTTCAAGGAAGTGCCGCCGCCGAAATATTTTCGGCTGAAACCCGGCGGCGAAGTCCGGCTGAAATATGCCTACATCATCAAGTGCGACGAAGTGGTGAAGGACGCCGCGGGCAACGTCACGGAACTGCGCTGCACCGCCGACCTCGACAGCAAGACCGGCGGCCCGACGGCGAACCGCAAGGTCAAGGGCACGATTCATTGGGTAAGCGCCGCGCACGCCGTGGACGCCGAAATCCGTTTGTACGACCGTCTCTTCACCGAAGCCGAACCCGAAAAGGACGGGCGCGATTTCAAATCCGTGTTGAATCCCCACAGCCTCGAAGTGGTGACGGCAAAATGTGAGCCAAGCCTGAAAGACGCGAAGCCGGGACTACGCTATCAATTCGAGCGCCTCGCCTACTTTGCATTAGATAAAGACGGCGCCCCCGGCAAGCTTGTTTTGAATCGGACGATTACATTGAAAGACACTTGGGCGAAGGAAGCGCAGAAAGCATGAAGTACGGAACAAATTAGCTGCTCAAAACTTATTGTGACAATTTGCCGGTTTTGCTTAACATGAACGGCATGAAATTCCCAAGGTTGAGGAGTTTGATACGGGTCGGCTTGTGCATCGCCGCCTGCCTGATCTTCGTTGCCTGCAACAAGACCGGTGCCTCTAAAAAACTTTCCCCCGAAGCCGCCCTGCCAACGCGTCTGGATTGGAATTTTAAAACCCTGGTTGATGCCTACCAAAAGGCCGGTCACACCAACCCAAAATGGGATGAGCCAGCCAAGCGCGCCTTGACTGAACTCGCGCGCAGCCGTTCCCGATGCACCGAATCAAACGAAGCCTGGGGTTTGATTATTTCCACCAATTGCATCGCCGCCATGGATGCGGGTTGTGATGACCCGATGATTCGTTATTTGTACATCCGCTTTTGCATGAATCAGACCAACAGTCCCAAGGCGTTTGCTGACGCGTTTTGCGAGACGGCACTGGAGATGGAGAAAAGTTCTTATCCGAACATCCGGAAGTTTTACGAGTGGCAACGGGCGGGACAACAAGTTATATACACGTATGGTTACGGCACGAATGTTCCACCAGAAGTTGTCCGGCTGGGAATCTGGAACCTGGCCGCAACGAATCTCGTGGATGCGCTCTCAGACAGGACGATGCCGCCGGAAGAAGCTTACGATGCCTGCCACGAAATTCTGGGGGTATGGAGAGGGGGCAAAGATCAGTACTATTCCTTGTATCACTGCATCGAGAAACAGTTACCCGACAATTGGACAAACGCCCCCATTATCCTGCTGTTAAAAGGTGAGGCTTATATTGAGATGGCATGGCAAGCCCGTGGTGGCGGCTATGCTGACAAAGTCACGCCAGAAGGCTGGAAATTATTTGCCGAGCATCTTGCGGAAGCTGACACGGCATTGGAAAAAGCCTGGCAACTGAATTCAAAGGATGAACGCATCCCAATTCAGATGATCCGTGTTGATGAAGGACTACAAAAAAGCCGGGAGGAAATGGAGCTTTGGTTTACCCGCGCCATGACAATCAACCCGAATTGTTACGAAGCCTGTGAACATAAACTGCACTACCTCTATCCGCAATGGTATGGGTCACGCGAAGCCATGGTCGCTTTTGGCAGGGAATGTCTGACTTCAACCAATTGGGGCGGAAATGTGCCTTTAATTCTCGCTGACGCCCACCGGGAATATTGGCTTTATTTGAATGATTCAGAAGAGAAAAGCAATTACTGGAAACTGCCGGACGTATGGCCGGAAATCAAAGCCGCCTATGACCGCTTCTTTGAGCTTAATCCCGATGCCATCGGCTATTATCATAATTACGCTTGGTATGCTTATCACGCTGAACAATGGGATATGCTTAACGAACTAATTCCAAAACTCGGACCGGTCAATTACGCCTACTTTGGCGGCAGGGATGAATTTGATAAAATGGTTCAACTGGCCAAAGAACATGGCAGCAAGTCTAAATAACCTCTTGGCATCATGCCTGACGACTCCTTCAAAGAATTTGTCCTCGACCAGTTGAGCGCGTTGCCAGAGTTGCGCGCCAGGGCGATGTTCGGCGCGCATGGCTTGTATTCGGGCGAGCGGTTCTTCGGGATTCTGGACGAGGGCCGGCTGTTCTTCAAAACAGACACGCAGTCGCAGGCGGATTATACGGCGCGCGGCATGGGGCCGTTCACTTACGAGTCAAAGGGGAAAGTGATGACGATGGCGTATCACGAAGTACCGCCGGATGTCTTGGAAAATGCGCCGGAACTCACCGCGTGGGCGCAGCGCGCGATTCAAGTGACGGCGGTAAAGCCGAAAAAGGCGAAGAAGAAAAAATTGAAGTAGCGCGAAAGTCTTCAGACAGAATTCACAGAATTGTGCAGAATTAAATTTTGTTCATCCGGTTAATTCTGTCTATTCTTCGAGCCACACCATGAACAAACGCTTATTGAGGCTCGCGAAAATGAGTAACGGAGCGCGGGCTTCAGCCCGCTTCACTGTCCACAGTCACGGGACGCTGGAAATGCCCGGCTCGCTTTCGTTGCGCACGGCGAAGCGGCGTGAACGCCGCGCTCCGTGTTCAGCACTGCTTCGTTACCCACTTGTGCGAGATTCAATAGTATCCGTTCTCGCGCTGCTGTGTCTGGCCGGCGGCGTCCATGCGCAGACAAATTGGACGATGCCCGTCGAATCGCCGCGCACGGTGAAGCTGGCCGATGTGCGGCTGCGGGATTGTTGCGTGTGGGCGGACACGAACACGCTCACGTATTACCTCGTCAGCTCCACCGGAAGGCGCGGAACGAACGGACGTTCGGCGGTGATCGAGTTCACGAGCAAGGATTTGGAAACATGGGAAGGGCCGCGCGTGATTTTTGAAGTGCCGGAGGATTTTTGGGCGCAGCGCGGCATCTGGGCGCCGGAACTGCACGCCGACAAGGGAAAGTTTTACCTGTTCCTCACGTTCAACACGGATGAATTGCTGCCGGAGCAATGGCGCGATTGGTTGCCGCGCGTGAAGCGGGGGTCGCAGGTGCTGGTGAGCGATTCGCCGTCCGGCCCGTTCAAGCCGTTCGCCAATCATTCCACTTTGCCGACGGACATGATGACGCTGGACGGAACTTTTTGGGTCGAAGACGGCGGGCCGTTCATGGTTTTTTCCCACGAATGGGTCCAAATCACGGACGGCCGGATGGAATACATCCAGCTCAAGGATGATTTGTCCGACACGGTCGGCGAACCGAAATGGATGTTTCAAGCCAGCGACGCGTCATGGAGCCGGAAGTCGGAGCAATACGGCTGTCACGTCACGGACGGCCCGTATCTTTACCGTTCCCAAAGCGGGAAGCTCATGATGGTCTGGTCGAGTTTCGGCACCGGCGGCTACACCGTGGGTGTGGCGGTGTCGAAATCGGGCAAGCTCGCCGGCCCGTGGGAGCAACAGGCACAGCCGTTGTTCGCCGAGGACGGTGGGCATCCGATGTTGTTTCATCGTTTCGACGGACAGTTGATGATGATTCTGCACCAGCCGAACCATGCGCCGAACGAACGCGCGCGGATGTTGGAAGTGGAGGACATGGGCGACACGCTCCGGTTGAAGCACCATTGAATCATTTGTGCTGAATCCGCTGGTCGCACTGCCGGAGTTGACGACATGACTGTGAACGACAAAACACCCAGTCCAGATTCGTCATCCAAGCGACGTGCGCGCCGGCTCAGGACAATTGGCCTCATCGTGCTGGTGCTGGGCCTTGGCGGCGCGGGCCTGGTTTACTGGCTGGGGACTCGCTCTCCGGATGTGATGGATGATCTTTCCATGGTGGGATTCAACAAGGCCCGGACGCGGCAGATGGGAATGCTTTACGGCAAAATGGGCCCGGCAGTCGAGCAGTTCTTTGACGAACTGAAACAGCCCGGCACACAGGCGGAAATCATCGTGGCGGTTACAATCCTCATTGCGGCCGGCTGTTTTTACTTCGCCCGATTGTTGGACCATGACGACGAACCACGCTGACGGAGTTGCGCGCCAGGGCGATGTTCGGCAAAAGGGGAACATCGAACTCCGACTTGCGTCGCGAGCCGGCGCCCAACTCCGCTGTTGCGCGAGCGGGCATCCAACATCGAATGAATCTCCGGTCGGACGACTCGCTTGGCTCAATTTTTCGAGCCACAGGCTCGACGCTACAACCTCATATTTTTTGCTTTTCTTCCACGAAGGCCGGAAGGATTATCGCGCCGCCATGAAACGAATTTTTATTTCCCTCGCGCTGGTTTGCGCCGCCGGTGCGCGGGCCGATCTGGTCACGCAACAGCAAATCGTCACCCCGAACTACAATGGGGTGGCCACAATGAAGATCAAGGGCACCAAGATCCGCATGGACATGTATGCCGGTCAGCCGCAGGCCTTGAGCACCATCACGGATTTGAACACGGGCGAAACCATCACCCTGATGCACACCCAGAAGCTGTATTTGAAATCGCCCGGCCAGCCGATGAAGCAAGCCAAGCCGTCGGGCACCGCGTCCAAAGTGCCCGTGCCACGCGCCACGGGCAAAACCCAGAAAGTGGGCGACTACGATACGGAGCTTTATACGTGGTCGAATTCCCGTGACATCACCGGGACGGTCTGGGTGGCCAAAAATTATCCGGATTACGCCCGGATCCGGGCCGACTTCGCCGTGCTGGACAAAACCGCCGGCGCGGACACGGATATGACTCCCGCGTTGAGCGCGTTGCCGGGCATGGTGGTAAGGTCACAAGTCACCGGCGGCGGCCAGACGATCACACTGGCCCTGATTTCGGCCAAGGAAGAACCCGTTGACGCATCGCTCTTTCAGACGCCTGCCAACTATAAGGAATTGCCCCGGCCAAAGCCGTTCGTCCGCCAGGTTCCCAAAACCGCGCCTGCCAAAACCACGCCCGGCAAAACCGCGCCCGGCACTTCCACCAAAACTTCCACCCAAAAGTTGCCCGACTGGTAGTTGACCGGCTAATTTCCCCAAGAATTTGCGCTTCATCCGTCGCATCCGGACACCACCGTCATTTTTCTCCCTCTCCTCCCCCAAGGGAGGAGAGGGGCGGGGAGAGGAGGCACGTTTTTAAATTCAAATCCCCTCTCCCCGGCCCGCGTAAAGCTCCGCCACGCGGCTGGCCTCTCCCCGCTCAGGCGGGGAGAGGGAGTTGGTGGTGGTGTCAAGTTGCGCCCAACAACAAACAATCAGTTTACATTTTAAGACAGGTGTAGTAGGTTTTAGTAGTTCTAAACCTCGAACAATTG
>DAIRTX010000056.1:20120-25673 GCA_036803685.1 Verrucomicrobiota bacterium
CCCTCTCCTCCCCCAAGGGAGGAGAGGGGCGAGGAGAGGAGGCGCATTTTTAAATTCAAATCCCCTCTCCCCGGCCCTCTCCCCGCTCTGGCGGGGAGAGGGAGTTGGCTGGGGTGTCAAGCTGCGCCCCGCTTCATCGGCTGTGCTGAAACGGCATTGAGTGTTTGTCCCGCTGCGGTATAATCCGCGGTGATGCCAGTTCAAAATCGCATTGTCAAAGTCCAGAAACGCAACCGGGCGCTGGTTAAATTCGATTCGGACCGCATCGGCAAGGCCATTTTGCGCGCCGCGGAGTCCATCGGCGGTTTTCACCGGGATTTTCTGCCGGGCGTGAATGAGAAGATTTTCAGCGCGCAGGGTTCGGAGGAAAACATCGCGGGTTTTCTGGCGGACGCGGCCATCGTCTGCCTCAACTCCGACCCGCATCACCTGATTTCGAATTTTCCGCCGACGATTGAGTCCATCCAGGACGAGGTGTTGCACACGCTGCGCAGCTACGGTTTCCAGAACACCGCCGATGCCTACGAATGTTATCGCTGGGGCCGGCATTGGCTGCGTGAAGGGGCGATTTCGCAGGAGCATTTCGCGGGCAACGGCTTTCCGCGCGAGCGCATGGGGCAAATCCTCGACTGGAATCGCAAGCAGGGCGTGGACACGGTGGCCGGCCTCAATGAGGCGGTTCGCAGCGGGCGCATCCAGGAGGTGATCGCCGCGTCGCTGGCGGTTTATGAGGCGTCGCTGGACGAGGCCGCGAGGAAGGTTTTGTCCCGCCTGAACAACGCCGGCAACCGTTTGCGGATGATGTGGGTGAGCGGTCCCAGTTCCTCCGGCAAGACGACCACGACGGTCAAGTTGACGCAGCGGCTCGAAAAACAGGGCCTGCGTTTTTTGATGCTCAATCTCGACGACTATTTCTGGTCGCTGGTCGAGCATCCGACCGACTGGATCAACGACCGGAATTACGAGACGCCGGAAGCGCTGGACATCCAGTTGTTGAATCAGCACCTCCGGGCGCTGCTCGAGGGGCAGACGGTTGAAAAACCGATTTACAGTTTCAAGGAAGGCCGGCGCGTGGGCACCAAGCAGGTGAGGCTTGAGCCGGACCAGATTCTTTTGCTGGATTGTCTGCACGGGTTTTACCCGCCCATCACCGAAGGGATTGATGCCTCCGCGCAATTCCGTCTCTACATCGAAACGCTGAACGTGTTGTACGAAGGCGACGGGAGCACGAACCGGCTCACGCAGTTCACCGACGTGCGTCTCATCCGGCGCATGTTGCGTGATGTGCATCATCGCAGCAACAGCACGCTGCGCACGATTTTGCACTGGCACTACGTGCGCTACGGCGAATTGTTCAGCATCATTCCGCTGATGGGTCTGGCCGATCACGTGGTCAACGGCGGGTTCCCGTTCGATTTGCCCGCGCTCAAACCGTTTTTCATCGGCGACGGCAAATTGCTGCCCAAGCCGGAGGAATTCGAGCCTTACGCGGGCTTTCTCGACGCGCGCATTCGTTACGACCGGGTAAAGACGCTGCTCGAATCGGTGGAAGGGTTCACGGAGCAACAGGTCTCAACCGGTGACCTCATCCCGGGCGACGCCGTGATTCGGGAATTCATCGGCGGGAGCACGATCAAGATTCCGCACAACGAATAGCGGGCCGAGGTCCCGCCGGCATTGACTTAACCCGGCCGGGAGACGATGGTTTGCCCGCCCAGTCATCCATTGAAGCAAACCAGATTCTGCTCAAAACATGAAAACAAAACTCTTCCTCGCTATCGCGACCGCCGTCCTGCTGTCATCGAATCCATTCACCCCTTCGGCGTTTGCCGGCGACGCCACCACCGAACTCAAGGCCCTGGTCGAGAAAATCAGGGCCGACCTGACCGACGGCAAAACGAATAAAAATGATCTGGCCGATGACCTGAAGCAATTCGATGTCCTGCTGGCCGAGCATCAGGGCGAAAAAACGGATGCCGTCGCCAACTTCGCATACATGAAGGCCATGTTGTATGATCAGGTTTTTCACGACCAGGCGAAAGCCGCCGAACTCGTGAAACAGCTCAAGATTGACTTCCAAGGCACGGAATTCGTCGCCGCACTGAAAAAACGCGAAGCGGCGCAGATGGCGGCCCAAAAAATACAGGCCGTGCTGACGGTGGGAGCCAAATTTCCCGACTTTAACGAAAAGGACGTGGCCGGCAAACCGCTTTCCATCGCCAGCTACAAGGGCAAGGTGGTGCTGGTGGATTTCTGGGCGACGTGGTGCGGGCCGTGCCGCGCCGAACTGCCCAACGTCATTGCCACCTACAAAAAATATCACGACCAAGGATTTGAGATCATCGGCGTCAGCCTGGATCAGGATCAGGCAAAACTCACCGGGTTCACCAAATCCATGAACATGAACTGGCCGCAATTCTTCGACGGGCAGGACTGGCAGAACAAACTGGCAGTGAAATACGGGATTGAGAGCATCCCGGCCACCTATCTCCTCGATGGCAATGGCAAAATCATCGGCCGGGATTTGCGGGGCGACGAATTGACGCAAGCCGTCGCCAAGGCATTGGGCAAATAGCGCCGCCCGCCTCCCATTACTTCAACATTTCATCCAGCGCCGGCCCCATGGCGTCCGCCCAGATTTGGTAGCCCTGTTCGTTGGGATGCAAAAAGTCGGGCATGATGTCCTCGAGAACCTTGCCGTCCGCGCCAAGGAATTTCGGGCCGATGTCCAAATACCTCACGGTCTTGCCGTCATCGAGCTTGGCGATGACGGTGTTAATCAAAGCAACTTGGGCGCGTTGCGGATTGTCCAGGGTGCTGCGCGGGAAAATGGCGAGGAGTAAAATTTTGCTGTCCGGCAGTTTCGCGCGCAATTCTTTGACGACCGCCTGCACGCCCGCGATGGTTTCGAGGACGGTGTTGCGGATTTTGCCGGCGTCGTTTTCCTTGCCGGTGTTGTTGGTGCCGATCATGAGCACGACGACCTTGGGTTTGATGCCGTCAAGTTCGCCTTTTTCCATGCGCCAGAGGACGTGCTGGGTGCGGTCGCCGCCAATGCCAAAGTTGGCGGCGCGGCGCGGCGCGTAATACTTGTTCCAGACGTTCGAACCTTTGTTGCGCCATCCGTCCGTGATGGAATCCCCAAGGAACAAAATATCAATGCCGCCCTTCTGCGCTTCCTGCACAAAACCTGCGTGCCGGGCCATCCATTTTTCATCGCGCGGCGCCGGAATGATGGCGGTATTTATGATGGCGGTGCTTGAAACGGCTGCGTTCGTGTCCTGAGCAAATGATTCCGTTGCGGTTAAAAAAACGAACGCCGCAACAACGGGAAGCAGCCACCACGAGATTCTTTTCATGCGCCGAAAATAGGTGTTCGCCGGGAAAAATCAATCCCTAATCCGATCCGGTGGGGCGAGCGTCCTCGCGAGCCGCAAGCTTTTTACCTTTCTCCCTGGCTCGTCGGGAGCCCCTCGCCCCACCAATAAAGGGCGCACCTTGGCACACCCGCACCCAACTGGCGGCTGGAAGCCGCCATTACTGGCACGCTGGGAAGCGTGCCGCTACACCGCGTGGCGGCAGGCATCCTTGCCTGCCAGTCAGCGCGGCTTTCAGCCGCGCAATCCGTCGGCTGTGGTGCGGGTGCCCGGATGCGCCCCATCCATAACAGCTCACGAGCTCGCGCTGGTGTAACGGCGGATGGAGAACCGCCAGAACCATTCGGAAATGAGCGCCCAGACGACACCCAAGCCGATCAGCACCAACCACATGGTGGGTGAAGTCAATTTGTCCGCCAGCACGCGCACGGGCACGTTGGACACGAGCAGCACGGGCAGGGCGAAGGTGAACACCGCTTTGAACGCACCGTGAAACGCCTCGTCCGGCATCCGCGCGATGTTAAACAAATTGAAGTAGCCCCACACAATGCCTTGCGCACGCACCGTCCAAAAGCTCACCGAGGCAAGCATGAACATGAGCGAGTAATGCACCAAAATCCCGATGACACACAACGCGCCAAAGCCGAGGAGTTGTCCTGCGGCCGGGTGCAAATGCAATTTTCCCGCCGCGTAAATCATGATGCAAACGGCAAAAGCGGCGTTGGCAAACGAGGGCAGGTCCACCTGCCGCATTGAAACCAAAAAGCGTGTGTTGACCGGCAGCAACAACAGGAAATCCATCTTGCCGGTCCGTACGAGTTCGGAAAGGTTCGTGCAGTTCACGAGGAAAAACGCCTGGTAAATCTGCTGGATGAAACTGCTCGTGCCGGTGAGCAGCACCACCTGCCACACCGTCCACGTGCCGACGGTGGTGGTCTGGCTGAAAATCACGCCGACGAAAGCGAGTTGCAGCCCGAACCAGGCCAGTTCGACGACAATCCAAAGGAGGAAGTTGCCTTTGAACGACATCTCGCGCGTCACAGAAGTTTTCCACAACGCGCCGTAAATGGTGCTGTAGCGGACGAGGGTCGAGGGTCGAGGGTCGAGGGACCCAGCACCGGCCCCCTGCCCTTCTTGCTCTCGACTCTCGACTCTCGACTCTCGACTCATAACAAAATTAGCCTCCAAACGCGGCGTATTTCCTGATGCCACGCCGCCACGCGAATCGCGCCAGCGCATACGCGAGCAGCAACCAAAGCGATTGCACAAGCAAACCGAGCCAAACATCCGCCCCGGCGATTTTGCCCATGTAAATGGCGATGGGCACGTAAAGCATGGACGGAAATGGCGTGAAGAAGAGCGCGTGCCCGATCACGGGCGGCAACAGGTCGAGCGGGAAGAGATGGCCGCTGGCGAGATATTCGAGCGCGAACAGGATGAAAATGAACGTGGAAATTTCCAGCAGCCAGAACGCCAGCATGGCCATGGTGTAGGAAATAAAGAATTGCAGCAACGCCGTCAGCACGAGCGAAATCACAAAGGCGGGCAGCGCCGCCCCGCTGGCCGGCAAAACCACATAATCCCGGAAGCAGAAAATAAAAACCGCCAGCGGCACGCACGCCATGGCGATAAACGCGATGCGCCCGGAAAAAAACAGGCACAGCCGGTACCACAGATAATCAATCGGCTTGAGCAGGAACTGGCTGATGTTGCCTTCGCGGATGTCGGCGGCGATCTGCCAGTCGTCCTCGTTCACCGCCGTCAGCACGTCCACGACGGCGACGAGCAGGTAGTAAAAAATCATCTGCGCCTGGGTGTAACCGCCGAGCGCGCTCCCCTGCTCTTTCCCCGCGTAAATCGTGCGCCAGAGCGACAGCATGGCGAACAGCGGGATGAAACTGAACAGCGTCCGCGCCAGGTAATTGACGCGATACGTCAGATTGTTCTGAATCCCGATGCCGATGACGTGCCAGTATTTTTTCATTCCTTTGCGAACGCGCCGGAAATCTATCCGCGGAAAATGGAATTGCGATTCAATTTTTATTGCCGAACCACGCGCCCGCAATTAGTGTCAGCGCCGTTGGCCGGCCGTTTGTGCCGGCCAACGCAACATTTAGGACTAAAGACGTATGACAAGGAAACCTATCGCGGGCGCGGAATTGAACGGGCTGGTTGC
>DAIRTX010000057.1:0-22825 GCA_036803685.1 Verrucomicrobiota bacterium
CGATGCGCGCCGGGCCTTCCTCGACAATCGTGCGGACGACGTTTTCCTTGCACAACCCCGCGCCGGCCGTAAGCGTGTCGCGCACGTGCAGCTCGAACGAGTCCTCCTTGCTCGTCACCGCCGCAATGCCGCCCTGCGCGTAATTCGTGTTCGACTCCGCCCGGTCCTTTTTGGTGACGATGGCCACGCGCCCGCGCGGCGCGACCTTCAACGCAAAGGACAACCCCGCGATGCCGCTGCCGAGAACGAGATAGTCGAATTGTTTCACCGGGCGAAAAGCTAACGCAAAGTCGCAAAGACGCGAAGATAAAATGTCCTGTATGTGGCAGTCACAAAGTCTTTTCCATAAAAATTTCAGCAAAAGGATCGGAATTGTATCTGGCAATCTCGTAGAAACCTAACTTCCTGAATAATGCCAGTGCGGCTTGTGATTTTGTAGTTGTGTCCAGCCTCAGAAATTTATAGCCAAAGTTACGGGCATCTTTGATGGCATTGATGCACAACGCGCGCCCTAATCCTAATTCGCGGCCCTCCTGCGCAATATAAAGACGCTTTAATTCGGCAATCTCATCTGAAAATCCTTTCACGCCAACACAGCCGCGAATTTCGCCTTGGTTGTCAATCACATGAAAAGAACCACGGCTCTGGATATATATGCGATCAATATCTCGAATGTCCGCGTCTTTTCCGTCAGGCAAAAATTCATAGCCCATTTCATTGAGCGCGCTATTCAGAAATGAAAGCAAACCTTGGTAATCGGCAGGTCTATAACGCCTAACTTTCACAATCGTCCATTATCAATCAACCGCGTTTTGCCGACGAACACCGCCAGGGTCAAGTGCGTGCCGCGCATCGCTTTTGAGACGGGCGACAGCGTGTCCGGCTCAAAAAATTCAACATAATCCAACCGTGCATCCGGCTTGGCTTCAATCAGTTTCTTCAAATCGGCTTTCAGTTTCGCCGCCGGGACAGCTTTTGACCTTTTCACGGCAGCTTGCGCCATTTGAATCGCGCGCCAGAGCACGGTGGCCTGCTGCCGCAAATCGCCGACGAGATATTTGTTGCGCGAACTCATGGCCAGCCCGTCGCGTTCACGCAAAGTGGGTGCGACGATGATTTTTACCGGAAAATTCAAATCCGTTGCCATGCGCCGGATGATGGCGGCTTGCTGCCAGTCTTTCGCGCCAAACACCGTCACGTCGGGCAACACGATGTTAAACAGCTTGGCCACGACCGTCGTCACGCCGCGAAAATGCGTCGGTCGCGACGCGCCTTCCATGCCTTGCGATAATCGCTCCTCGACGACGTAGGTGCTGTAGCCGCGCTTGTCAAAGCGCGGTCCGTCCGCCGATTCACATCGGCGGCTACCAGTTCCACCCGGATACATTTCCATGTCGCTTGGTGTGAACACGACGTCCACGCCCGCTTCACGGCACAGTTTCAGGTCGCGTTTCAAGTCGCGCGGGTATTTTGAGAAATCCTCCTTCGACCCGAACTGCGTCGGGTTCACGTAGATGCTCACGACTACGCCGCCGCTTTTGCCGGCGGCCTGTCGTGCGCGTTTGACGAGGCTCAGGTGCCCGGCGTGCAAATAACCCATCGTCGGCACAAAGCCGGTGCGTCTGCCCGCGCGCTGCCATTGTCGGGCCAGATGCTGCATCGCGGCGATGGAACGGACGATTTGCATGATGGAAAAGTGCGGCAGCTACGCCAGCCAGGCAATTCAATTGTCGGCGGAAATTTTTGTGCCGAGCGGCAGCTCGGCCCTACCAATGAAGGTAGGGACGCGTTGCCGCGCGTCCCCATCTTTTAACAAACAAGCCGCGCAGATGCCTCAGCGCGGCTTTGGTTTGGAGCGGCGGTCTGTGACCGTCGCAAAATTCAACATTTCAGGGAATCACCTGCGATGATGTGCGCCACAGGCCTGGTTGATCGGCACTTCCGGATCGAGATCGTTCGGCTGCACGACCTTGTTCGCCAGTATCCACGCTTCGACCTCCTCGCCGCTGATGTCGGCGAGCATCTGGCCGTTGATTTCGACGCACGGACTGAGCATCTGACCGCTCTTTTCAACCATTTCCTGGCGTTGGGCCAGGTCGTTGATAATGTCGCGGTCTTCGTAGGGCAGGTCGTATTTCTTGAGCACGGCGCGCACGCCGTTGCTCCAGCCGCAGGTTGGTTTCAAATAGGCGATAATTTTCGTTTTTTCCATAGCTTTGCAATAATTGGTTTTCCAATGCCAATATATTGCCACACCCCTCCTCAACTGCAAAGAGTATTTATCGCTCGATTTCCGTTTGCCGCGCGGAAAGCACCTTTCGCGACGGCGTATAATGGGCGATGAACTCGCGGTAAAATTCCGCGAAGGTGCCGGCGGCGAGATGCGTGCGCACGTCCGCCATCACTTTCAAAAACAGGTGCGAGTTGTGAACGCTCACCATGCGCAGGCCGAGAATTTCGTTCACGTTCAACAAATGCCGCAGATAGGCGCGGGTGAAATGGCGGCAGGCAAAACAGTCGCAGCCTTCCTCGAGGGGCCGGAAATCCGCCTTGTAAGCGCCGCCCTTGATGCCAAACGCGCCGCGCCGCGTGAACGCCGTGCCGGTGCGCGCCACGCGCGTCGGCAGCACGCAGTCGAACATGTCCACGCCGCGCGCAATCAACTCGATCATTTGCGCGGGCGTGCCGAGACCCATCGCATAACGCGCCTGGTTTACGGGCAAAAACGGCTCGGTCAATTCAATCGCCTTCAGCATCTCCGACTCCGGTTCGCCCACGCTCACGCCACCGATGGCATAGCTGTCGAAATCCATCGCGACCAGCGCCTTCGCGCATTCTTCGCGCAACGCGGCGTTGCTGCCGCCTTGCACGATGCCGAAAACCAGTTGGCCCGGCGCGCGCGGTTGTTCGCGACATTCCCGCGCCCAGCGGATGGTACGTTCGACCGCCAGCCGTTGTTCTTTGGCCGGTGCGTCATGCGGCGGGCATTCGTCGAACACCATCGCGATGTCCGAGCCAAGCACGCGCTGGATTTCCATCGCCTCCTTCGGGCCGAGGAACAGCAGCGAGCCATCGAGGTGCGAGCGGAATTCGACGCCGTGCGGTTTAATTTTCCGGATTTTGGCGAGGCTGAAAACCTGGAACCCGCCGCTGTCGGTGAGGATCGGCAGTTCCCAATTCATGAACCGGTGCAGCCCGCCCGCGGCGCGAATAATGTCGAGACCGGGGCGGATATTGAGGTGATAGGTATTGCCAAGGATGATCTGGGTGCCCATTTCAACCAGCTCGCGCGGGTCGAGCGCCTTCACGCTGGCCTGGGTGCCGACGGGCATGAACACCGGCGTGTCCACGATGCCGTGTGCGGTGGTCAACCGGCCAAGCCGCGCCTTGGTGTGCGCGTCCGTTTTGAGCAGTTCAAACATCGCGCGAAGGTTTAATCAAAACGGCGCGGTTGAACATGAAATTTTGAGGCTGGTTCACGCCGATTTACGAATTACCCGCCACATCCAACAAATGTCTCGCTTCGACGAGAAGCGTCCACCACCAGCTCAAGATCACCCCGCCGCGTAAATAGAACGAGACCGACAGAAATCCCATGCCGATTCTGACGGCCAGGAGCATCGCAAACAACAAGGATGGAATCGGTGCTGTGGCGGACTGGCTTTTGATCGTCAGCATGAAGGCTCCAAACAGAACGGTCAGCACGGTGGCCACCCGTCGGTTTTGAAGCAGCCGGACGAGCCAGGCAAAAGGGGCAAAGACGAGGAACAACTGATTGAAGGCCAGGGAAAACAGTGCCATGGCCAACCATTGTCTCAGATCTGCCGGGTAATCTTCCGGCGTTTTGAGCCGGAGCGCTGGGTCCAGGAACAGGTGAAACGCGGTTGCGACGGCGATTCCGGCCAGGGTTACTGTAATGAACGGTGCGTATTCCAGCTTGAGAGTAAAAACCGGCCGATGGGTGTATGGCGTATGCCACGCAAAGACAAAGCCCCACAGGACAATGCCGCAAAAGAAAATGACGGCCTCCAAATACCAGATCGGAGCGGCACGGTTCAACCAAAGCGACAGGCGGGGATAACACGCCAGGGCCGTGACCAGTGAGGCGATGCCGGCCAGTTTCAAGACCCGGGGTTGGGCGAGGTTGCGCACGCCTTTGCCTAGCCCGTATCAGCAACCTCCGGCAAAGCCGGAGGCTTGACCAAAGTTTGGCGGCTCAAAGCCGCATGGCCCTGCGGGCGGCGGTTCTCACAGCCACCGTTGCCAAACGTTGTGGCCAGTTCACTCTCTCCCCGCGAGGCACGAGCGGGGAGAGAGCCGGAGAGAGGGGCTTCCTGAAAACCAACGCGCCTCCTCTCCCCGGCCCTCTCCTCCATTCGGAATGGAGGAGAGGGAGTTTTTGGCCACAACCCCGCGTTTGCAGGCAACGGCAGTATGCTCCCGGAACGGTCACACTTTACGAGTCCTCCGGCAGAGCCGGAGGTTTGCCCGTGTGAATCAGCCCGCGGGCTGTGCGCGTTGTGCAGCAACGAAATGGCTTCAACCGTTTCCATGGCAACCGGGTTTCTTACTGATTGCCGAGTTCCACAAACGAAATGTCCACCAGCAGATCGTCGGCGATTTTTTCCAGTTCGGTTTTCAGCGCGGCATCGTCACAGCCGTCGGGTAATTGCAATCGGGCGATGGCCTTGAAAAGCGTTTCGCCGGACATCGGCGCGCTGACACATTCGCTGGAAAATTCCTCGACGTTCACATTCGCGCGCGCCAGCGCATGGGTGATTTGGCGGACAATGCCCGGACGGTCGTGCCCGACGATTTCGAATCTGGCCTGCCGGCCATGCGTCGTGGCAACCGCTGCTTCGTCGGGGCGGACGACGACGGTAAGACCGCGACTCTGGAGCGCTTGCAGAGCACCGAGCAGCATCTGGCGTTTTTCGACCGGAAGCTCGATTCGTAGAATGCCGGCGAACTCGCCGCCGAGGCGGCACATGCGGCTTTCCAGCCAGTTGCCGCCGTGATCGGCCACCACCTGCGCCACCGATTCGACAAGGCCGGTGCGGTCCGGGCCGATGATCGTCATCACCAAGGGAACTTGCATAATGTCTTGTTAAACCTTCACCGCGTCGCTGGCAAGTGATTCTCCGTGGCAATCAGCCGGGCTCAGGTTGCGGATTTGGGGAACTTAATTCGTCCGTAAACCTCTCTTTTTTAACAGTTTGAGCTTTTCAGTCAATCTAATCCATGCTAATCAATGGGTGAAACGAAAGGCTCCTTATGATGCTCGAATACGCGCTGGAAAAATTTCCGATCTCAATGAAACTGCGTGACGGCACGGAATGTGTTGTGCGTCCGCTGGGCAAACGGGATGAAACCCGCCTGCACAAATTTTTCCTCGTGGTGCCGGAGGAGGAGCGTTTGTTCATCAAGCAGCCGGTTTTCGACCGCGAGATGTTCAAGGAATGGTGCCGGCACGCGGATTTCGAGCGGAACCTGCCGTTGTTGATGTTGCACGGGCAGAAAATCATGGGGGAAGCGACGTTGCACCAGCGTTTCGGCGGATGGAAACGCCACATCGGCCTCATCACCGTGCTGACGCATCCGCAATATCGCGGGCGCGACGTGGCAAAAATTCTCGTGGGCGAACAGGTTGAAATTGCGCGGGTGCTGGGTCTGCGGCGGCTGGAGGCGGAGTTGAACGGCGAACGCAAGGTCGCCATCCGCGCACTGGAACAGATTGGGTTTCAGCACCTGATGAAACTGGAGGATTACGTCCTCGACATGAAGGCCATCACGCACGATTACGTGCTCATGGGCATGGACCTGAAGACGGATGAGGAATACGCCGGCGTCGGCGGCTGAACTTCACGGCTGGCTGGTGATTTTCTGCCAGTTGACGCCCTGGGTCGTGGCGTAAGCGGAGAAGGCCTTTTCGTTTTGAATCAGCACGGCGCGCACCACGCTCGAATCATCCGCGCGCCCCAGTTCAAGGATGCTGTCCGGAATGATGCCCATTTTTTTGTGCGCGTAGAGGAGCGCAAACACCGCCTGCGCAATCGTGCCATACGGCAAATCTTTGTAAACGCCTTCGATCGTGTCCTCAACGGCGTCGGCGAGAAATCCCAGTTGATCCACGAGATGCGGAAATTTCGGCGCGTTGATCTGGGTGAATTCGAGCTTCCACTGCGGCAATTGGCGCAGGACTTTTTCCGCAATGGCCGGGGTGACGTTCGCGGCGGCGCTGTTCACGAATTTCGCAATCTCAGGCATAACGGCGGCAATTTAGGGAAAGTCCCGCGCCAGCGCAAAAGAAAAATTTATCAGGCCACACCCGCCTGTTGGAGCACGAGACGGAAATCGAATTCCGGCTTGCGCGGCTTGCGTTCGCGCATCGCGTTCGCCTCGTCGTCGCCGACAAACATTTCCTTCGCCGGGTCCCAGGTGAGTTTGCGCTTGAGCTTCATGCCGATCCACGCGGCGACGCAGGCTTCGAGACTGCGGGCGGACTGCTCAATCGGCGCGATGGGATCGCGGTTGACAGCGATGCTTTCGAGCCAGTTGAGGTAATGATTTGAACTTTTCGGCCAGCGCGTGGCGTTTGCGCCAAGCGGTGAAAGGATTTTTGGATCGCTGGCGCGCAACGGCGGTTTCGCTCCCGCAGCGGGCAAATTCGGATCGCTGGCGGTCACTTTTTCCGCGCCGCGCGTGCAGAAGACCCAGCCTTCATCGCCCTCAAACTGCAGGCCGGTTTCAAATTTGTTGTCGAGAATGACCTGGACGCTGTTTGGATAAAGCATCTCGACGTGATAAGTGTCATGCACCGTCCACACGTCGTTCTTCATGAACTCGGCGTGGGCGTCAATCGTCGTCGGCCCGCCGAGTTCCTGGCCCATCGCCCAGTGCGCGATGTCAATGTGGTGCGCGCCCCAATTCGTGATCATGCCCAGGCCGAAATCCTCGGTCGTGATCCAGCCGGGCCGGCCGGTGAAACTGTCCTGCGGATGAACGCGGCCTTCCATGTAAGGTTGCTCCGGCGCGGGGCCGAGCCAGCGCTCGTAATCGAGATTTTCCGGCACGGGCATCAGTGCGGGGGCATGGCCGCTGGGCTTGTCGAGGCCGACGCCGATTTTAATCGTTTGTAATTTTCCGATGCGACCGTTTCGCACGGCCTCACTCGCGGCGCGGAAACTCATCCAGGGGTGCTCGGAACGCTGCTGCGAACCGGTTTGCATAATCACCTTCTTCGCGCGCACGGCGGTCCGCAACGCGATGGCTTCGGCGATGCCGTAGGTGACCGGCTTCTGAACGTAAAGGTGTTTGCCCGCAATCGCCGCCTTGATGGCGATGAGCGCGTGCCAATGATCAGGAACGGTCACGACCACGGCGTCAATGTCCGGTCGTGCAAGAACTTCGTGATAGTCATGAAAAGTTTTTACGTCCACATTCGACTCGCCCTGCTTTTTGTAAAAGTCCTCCGCCAGCTTTTTGCCCGCGGCGAGGCGTTTGGAATCCAGATCACACACAGCCACGACGCGGCCGGACGGATACGCCATGATGCCACTCATATCCACCCGTCCCTCGCGGCCACAACCGATTTGCGCAACGTGAATGCGCCGGCTTGGCAGGTCCGCGGCAAACAGCGAGCGCGGCATGATGTTCGGGAGAATGGCAAGTCCCACGCCGCCACGAACGGCGGTCTTGAGAAAACTACGGCGCGATTGATTTTTCATAATTTTTTTTGGTAGGGCGCGTCAGTCCTCTGCGCGCCGGGGCTTGCCATGTCACGAGCGGCGCGCACAGAGTGACACGCCCTGCCGCCGCAGATGAAAAGTTTAGCACTCATTTTTGGAAATTTTTTGCGGTTGGATTCAATTTGCCGCCAGTTCGCGGATTTTGATGTTCCGAAACGAAACTTCGCTGCCGTGTTCCTGCAAGAGAATGTGGCCGTCCGGCCATTCGCCAAAGCCCGGAATGGCTTTGAACTTGCTTTGCGCGACGGCCTCGCGGAACGCCGCCGAGCCGCGGTCATATTCCAGAATCTTTTTGCCGTTGAGCCAGTGCTCGACGTGCCGGCCGCGCGAGACGATGCGCGCTTGGTTCCACTCGCCGACCGGGTTGACCGGCTTGACCGGATCGCACGGCATCAAATCGTAAAGCGCGCCGAGCCGGCGGTCACCGTCGCGCCCCAGCTTCGCGTCGGGATGATATTCGTCGTCAAGAATCTGGTATTCAAGGCCGATGGCCGAACCCGGCGCCGCCTTCTTGCCGGCGCCGGTGATGGGATTGAGATCGGGCTGGACGAAGATCTTGATACCGCTGTTGCAGCCCGTCGTGGTTTTGAAATCCGCTACCAGTTCAAAATTGGAGAAGCGCTTGCGCGTGATAATGTCGCCGCCGGCTTGCGATTCGGCATTGCCGCTCGAAACGATGGTGAGTTCGCCGTTCGTGATGATCCAGCTTTTGTCCGGAAATTCCCCGGCTTTGGCGCTGCGCCAGCCATCGGTGGTTTTGCCGTCCCAGAGCAGACGCCAGCCGTCCGCCTTTTCCTGTTCGGTCAGGGTGTTGTTCCCGGCCTTGATTTCACGGAGGCGAATGTTGCGGAAACAAACCTTCAGCCCGACTTTTGCCGTGGCGTTGCCGATGCCATGGACCTGCAAGGCGACGATGCCGCGCGGCGTGAGGCGGTCGTTGATTTCCGCCCGCGGTTCGCCGTTGAGCCAGGTTTTGATGGACGGGCCGGAGGCGACAATGCGCAGTTTGTTCCATTCGCCGGACTTGCTGACTTTGATGCCTTGCTCGGAAAACGCCATGCTCTGACGGCCCTTCTCGCCGTCGGCGGGGAAAAGCCAGCCGCGCCGTGCCTCGTCGTAAATGCCGCCAGACCACATGCGTTTGCGCGCGGCGTCCATGTCAATTTCAACCTGATAACCGTGGACGCGATCCGCCGCGAATTTGATTTCCTTGCCGCCAATGCTGTTCGTTCTCGCGTCGGGAAAAACCTCGCTGCGGATTTGCACGCCGGAGTTGAGCCGGGCATCACATTTGTATTCCAACTCCAGTTCGAAGTCGCCGAAGGTTTGCGTCGTGCAAAGAAAACTGTTGCCCGAATCCGCGACCGATTCGCCAATCAGCGCGCCGTCCAGGATCGTGTATTTGGCTTTGCCGCTGTGCTCGGCCCAGCCGTCGAGATTTTTTCCGTTGAACAAATTGACCCAGCCGTCCTGTGCGAAAACAGGCGGCACCGCAAGAATCGCCGCCGCAAATATGAGTGAAAATGGATTGGATGTTTTCACGTGGTTGGCGGACATGGACGCATTATCCGGCAGGTTGGTTACGAAACAAGTTTTTTTCAAAACGCCGGCAACCGCCAACGCCGGGTTGCCGAAGCAGAGAAACCGGCTTTGACTGGCGCGCGGCAACTGTTAAAAATCCCGTGTGCAAGACCTCATCGCCAAAGCCGAGACGCTGCTGGAAGCGTTGCCGTATATCCAGAAATTCAGCGGCGCAACGTTCGTCGTCAAATACGGCGGCAGTTTCATGGACTCGCCGGATGACAACGTCCGCAACAGTGTCGCCCGCGACGTCGTTTTTCTTGAAGCGGTCGAAATCAATCCCGTCGTCGTTCACGGCGGCGGCAAAGCCATCACCCGCGCGATGGAAAAAGCCGGGTTAAAGGCGAATTTCATCCAAGGCCAGCGCGTTACCGACGCGGCGACGGTGAAAATCGTGGACGACGTGCTGTCGCGCGAAATCAATCCCGAAATTGTCGCCCGCATCAAGTCGTTCGGCGGCCAGGCGAAAGGGATTGCCGGCACGGAAGTTTTTACGTGCCGCAAACTGTTCGTTAACGGCGCGGACGGCGAAAAAATTGACCCCGGTTTTGTCGGCGAAGTCATCGGCGTGAACACCCGGCCACTGCTCGATTGCATTGCCAAAGGCATCACGCCGGTCATCAGCCCGACGGCGCGCGGCGAGGATGGGAAGATTTACAATTGCAACGCCGACGTCGCTGCTGCCCAAGCCGCCATTGCGCTCAAGGCCCGGCGGCTCGTGTTCATGAGCGACGTGCCGGGCTTGCTGCGCGATCCGAAGCAGCCCGATTCAATCATTCCCCACCTTCAAACCAGCGAGGTGGATGCGCTCAAAAAATCCGGCGTGATTGACCAGGGCATGATTCCAAAGGCGGACAGCGCCGTGGCGGCCATCAAATCCGGGGTCGAAAAAGTTTCGTTCGTGGACGGCCGCGTGCCGCACGCCGTCTTGCTGGAAATTTTCACCGACGAAGGCGTCGGAACGGAAATCGTTTTGTGATTTACGATTTACGATTTACGATTGACGTGCGGTTGCTGGATCCGGGCAGTTCCCGTAAATCGTCAATCGCAAATCATAAATGATGAAAGAAATCGTTCCATCACCGCCGCCGCTCGTTCACAACCAGTTCGAGTCCGTGCGGGAATTGTTCAGCCAGAACGTCGTGCCCAGCTATGGCCGCTTCGACCTCGTGTTCAGCCACGGCGCGGGCAGTTACCTGTTTGATGTCGCCGGCAAACGTTACCTCGATCTCGGCTCCGGCATTGCCGTGTGCTGCTTGGGCCACGCGCACCCGGCCATCACCGAGGCGCTCGTCGAACAATCGCGCAAATTGATTCACGTCTCGAACCTGTATTTCACCGAGCCGCAGGGCCGGCTGGCCGCCGAACTCGTCAATCGCATCGGCGCGGGCAAATGCTTTTTTGCCAACAGCGGCGCGGAAGCCAACGAAGGCCTGTTCAAGCTCGCCCGCAAATTCGGCCACGACGAAGGCCGCTTTGAAATTCTGACGGCGACGAATTCATTTCACGGACGCACGCTGGCGGGCATTGCCGCGACCGGCCAGGACAAGGTCAAGAAAGGTTTTGAGCCGATGACGCCGGGTTTTCGGCACATTCCGTTCAATGATCTGGCCGCCGCGCGCAACGCGATTTCGCCCGCGACCGTCGCCATCCTGATGGAAGGCGTGCAAGGCGAAGGCGGCGTCACGCCGGCCACGCCGGAATATCTGCTGGGTCTGCGCGCGTTGTGCGACGAGAAAAAGCTTTTGCTGTTCATGGACGGCGTGCAGTGCGGGCATTATCGCACCGGACGGTTCCAAAGTTTTCAGCGGATTTTGGAAGGCCATCAGCGTATTGCCGGCATCTTGCCGGCAAATCAAAATAGTTTGTCCTGCCAGCAAGATGCTGGCAGCACGTTCCTGCCCGACGGTCTTTCGATGGCCAAATCGCTCGGCGGCGGATTCCCCATCGGCGCGTTCTGGGTGCGCGCGCCGTATGCCGATTTGCTGGGGCCGGGCACACACGCCACGACGTTTGGCGGCACGCCGCTCGCCTGCGCCGTCGCGCTCAAGGTGCTCGAAGTCATCGAACGCGAACAGCTTGATGGCCATGTCCGCAAACTCGGCGAAGGGTTCAAACGGGAATTGGAACGGCTGGCTGCCACTTACCCGCATGTCGTCAAACGCGCGCGCGGCCTTGGTTTCATCCTCGGCCTGGAATTGGTTGAAAAAGAGAAAATCCCGGCGTTTGCGGCCAGCGACAAATCGGCGGCGTTGCAATTTGTGAATCGCCTGCATGAAATCGGCGTGCTCACGATTCCGGCGGGCACGCAGATCGTGCGCCTGTTGCCGCCGTTGAATCTGAAGCCGCAGGAAGCCGGCGAAGGCATTGCGGTCATTGAATCCGTTGTGAAAAGTCTGGCGTGACCACCGAAGTGAAGTGTTAAGATGCAGAATCGAACCCCTCACCCGTCCTTCCGCCTTCACTGCGCTTCGGCGCGACATGTCGGACACCCTACCCATGAACCTGCGACTCGTAGGGCAGACATTCCTGTCTGCCGGTGCGGGCGACTTTCCAGTCGCCCGTTGGAACACCGGACTGGAAAGTCCGGTGAACCAGCAGGCTGGAAAGCCTGCCCTACATCTCGGTTCAGGGGCGCAAATCGCGAACTTTGGTCCGTGGAATCTCTCCCCGTTTGGAGGGGTGACAGGTGCGTTGGCTTTAATTTGGCAAATTAAGTGAGAGATCATGACCCCCGCCGCGCTCAAACATCTGTCCACGAGTGATCCCGTGATGCGGCGGCTTATTCGTGACTTCGGGTCGTGCGGGCTGGTGCCGGAAACCCGGCGTTCACCGTTCCAGTCGCTCGTGCAGGCAGTCGCGCATCAGCAACTCAATGGCACGGCAGCGAACGCCATTCTCGCGCGCTTCAAAAAATTGTTTCCCGGATGCCGGTTTCCGCATCCGGAGGATTTGTCGTCGGTTTCCGACGATGATTTGCGCGGCGTCGGTTTTTCACGGGCGAAAATTCTGGCCCTTCGCGACATCGCGGCGAAAACTTTGGACGGCGTTGTGCCGACGTCGAGGCAGATGGTGAAATTGTCCGATGACGAAATCATTGAGCGGCTCACGGAAGTTCGCGGCGTCGGGCGCTGGACGGTTGAGATGCTTTTGATTTTCCAGCTTGGGCGGCCCGACGTTTTGCCGGCGGATGATTTTGGGGTGCGCAACGGCTTTCGCCACGCCTACAAAAAGCGCGATCTCCCGACGCCGAAGGAGATCCTCGCGCAGGGCAAGCGCTGGCGTCCGCACGGCACCACCGCCGCGTGGTATCTCTGGCGGGTGGCGGATGCGGCGCGTAAAAAGAAGTGACGTCGGGCCGGACTTTGGTTAATAAGCTTTCTTTGGGCGAATTCCCAAAAACCTGAAAGATGAAACATCTGTTGTCATTGGAAAAATTGCCGCGCGCGGATTTTGAAAAAATTCTGCACGCTGCCGCTGTGTTCAAGCGCGAGCGCGGTCGTCACAAAACCCAACCGCTGGCCGGCCAGACCTGGGCGTTGATGTTTTCCAAATCGTCCACGCGCACGCGGGTTTCATTTGAAGTCGGCATCCACGAACTCGGCGGGCGGCCGATGTTTCTCAATGCCAATGACATCCAGCTCGGTCGCGGCGAGCCGATCAAGGACACCGCGCGCGTGCTGGGCCGGATGATTCACGGCGCGGTCATCCGCACCTTCGCGCAAAGCGACGTCGAGGAGTTCGCGAAATATTCGAACGTCCCGACCATCAATGCGCTGACGGACGACGAGCATCCGTGCCAGATTCTCGCGGACATTTTCACGTTCCAGGAAAAGCGGGGGCCGATTGCGGGCAGGGTGGTCGCGTTCATTGGCGATGGCGCATGCAACGTGGCGAACTCGTGGATTTGGACGGCGGGGAAACTCGGATTTGAATTGCGCATTGCCGCGCCGAAAAAATTCCAGCCGTCCGCCGCCTTGTTGAAGCGCGCCGGCGGAAAAATTTCCGTTTCAACCGACATCAAGGCAACGGCGAAAGGCGCGGACCTGCTTTACACCGATGTCTGGATTTCGATGGGCAAGGAAGCCGAATCGAAGGAGCGCATCAAGATTCTGACGGGCTACCAGATCAATCAATCGCTGGTGAAGCTCGCCAAACCCGGCGCCCTGGTGATGCATTGCCTGCCGGCATATCGCGGCAAGGAAATTGACGACGCGACGCTCGAAGCCAACGCGGACACGATTTTCGAGGAAGCCGAAAACCGGCTGCACGTGCAGAAGGCGATTCTGAACTGGGCGGTTTCGTAATTCGCGTAGCGGCGTCTCGGCAGAGCACCGCCATTTTTGGAAAGAGATTAGCGGCGCTCTGCCGAGACGCCGCTATTTTGCAAACTGGCGCAGATATTTCACCGCGACTTTCAAATCCTTCGGCCATGGCGCGGTGATCGTCACGGTTGCGCCGGTGACGGGATGCGGGAGACTCAGTTCTTCCGCGTGCAGCGCGACGCGTGAAAAGAGCGGACGTTCTTCGTGTCCGGGCTTGAGCCGGTAATTCGGTTTGAGGCGCGAAAGCCAGAGCGGTTTGCCGCCGTAAAGTCCGTCGCCGACGATGGGGAAACCGGCGTAACGCAAGTGAACACGGATCTGGTGCGTGCGTTCGGTGAGCGGTTCGCACTTCAGGAGCGTGTAACCGCAACGGGAAAAGGCCTCCAGCACTTCAAACCGGGTCTTCGATTTCTTGCCGTTTTTCGAATCCACGCACATCAACCCGATTTTGACCGGATGCGGCGCGAGTTTGGCGTCCACTTCAAAATGATTTTCCGGCGGCTCGCCGCTGACGAGGGCGGTGTATTTTTTCACCGGCTTTTCCGAGCCAAAAAGATTCGCCAGCGCAATAAGCATGGGTTTGTTTTTGGCGAGCAGAATCACGCCGCTGGTATCGCTGTCGAGCCGGTGCGCGTTCATCAAGTAGTCCAGCCCGCGTTCGCGCGCCCACGGCTTGGCATCGGCGATGGCGCTGTGGAGCAGCTTCATCAAGTTTGGCCGCTCCGGGTCGAGGCGGTCGGGCGAGGTGGGCAGCCCGGCGGGTTTGTCGAGCGCCAGCAGGTGCTCGTCTTCAAAGAGAATGGGAATTTCCCAAAACTCACGGGTGGCGGGTGATGAGAGTTTGATGGCCGCGCTCAAAATTTTTAATTCCAATCTGGCTCTTAATCATAATCGCCATCGAAAGCGAATCGGGATTAAGACTGAATTTATTTGGCGGCGCCGGGCGCGGTTTGCTGGCGAAAGACCGGTGTGTTGCGCAATTGGCGGTTGGCTTCAAGGTTGACCCATTGGCTGAATGCCTCGTTCTGGCGCTGGCGGCGGAAGCCGGCCAGGTATTGCGGCAGGTCGGAATTCATTTTTGCCTGGTCAACCGGTAGGCGCGACTGGACATAGACGATGAAGCCGCCGTCACGGGTTGCCTCAAAACCGCCCGTCTTCCCAACCGGCGTGGTGAACACGGCCCGCTTGAGTTGATTCAGGTCGGTGCGTTCGCCCAGTTCCGGCAATTCCGGCGTGCTCAACGAAAACGCCGGCAACACCTGCGGCTCCAAACCGGCGGCAACACACAGGGACGCGAAGCCCCGATCCGCCGTCATGCCCGTCAAGGTGCGAACAAAATTTGTTCCGGTGCGCTGGGCCAGCAAGGTCGCCTCGCGCCATTGATATTCCCGCGTGACGCGTTCGCGGATTTGGTCGAGCGGCGGGATTTCGCTGGGCAGCCGCTTGGCGAATGCGAGAACGTACACGGCGTCCGGTCCGGCGATCGGTCTGGCGAATGGTTCGTCGGGCGTCAGTCCAAAGGCGGCTTTGGTGAAGTCCGGCGGTGCGGTAAATTCTTCCGGCCCAAATTTGCCCGCAAAGGGCGCGGTGACGTGAACGGGCAGTCCTTTTTGTTTGGCGACGGCGGCGAGATTTTCGGGCTTGGCCGGATCAATGTTAAAAACGGCGTTGGCGAAATCATTCGCCTGCTGACGCGCGTCGCTCAATGCCTGCTGGCGGATCATGGTTGTGCGGATTTGGGCTTTGGCGTCAGCGGGAGTTTTCGCTTCAGGAAAAGCGCTCGCGCCGTACTGCCGGTAAACGGCCTCCACTTGTTCATTGAAATTGGTCTTGGACAATTTTTGTTCCGCCTCGGCGAGATAATTCGTCACTTCAAACGCGACGTAACTGACCTGCATGCGGTCGGGCAGGCGGTATTCCGCGAGGTAATTCGTGTAAAATTGCACGACAGCGGCGGGTGTGACGGTGACGGACGACAGATAGTTCGACGCGGAGAAGAAAACAATCTGCGCGGAGAGTTCCTGGTGGTCGCGCTGATAGGCGGCGGCGGCTTCCTGCGGCGTGATGAGTTCCCCGGTCAGGCCGATCGCCTGCTGCAATTGCTCCATCACAAGGTATTGCCGGATAAAATTTTTAAAATCCTCGGCCGTCAGACCTTTCGGCTGCAAAACTTGTTTCACGAACTCGCTCAGCGGCACGGCCTGGCCGTTGCGTCCAAGCGCACGAAGCATCTCATTGGCCACCGTCACAACCTCGTCGTTGCCGGCATAAATGCCGAGGTCATTCGCTTTTTGAGCGAGCATCAAGCGGATATAGATTTCACGTTCCAGATCGGGCTCGGAGAAATTCGGGTTTTTATCCGGCCATTCGCCGGAACGGAACCAATAAAAAAGATAGAAATCGTTTCTAGCGTCAATGAAAGCTTGTTGCGTGACTTTGTGACCGGAAATCGAACCAAAATCGCCGCTGGCGACTCTGCCGTCACTGCCACCGCCCATGCGCGATGGGCCTGCGCCCCAGTAAACGAAAGAAATAACCGTGGCGACGATAATGATCAACCACAGCCATTTTGAATGTTTGCGAATTGTTCCGATCATAGTGATAAATAGAAAAGCGAAGCGTAACCAGCCTGGCCAATTGCGGTCAAACGCAAAAGCGCGTTGAATTCAGTTCAGGGCATAACCGGGCACACGCACCAAAGAGAAACATCTCCCTCTCCCCGCGACGCAGTAGTGGGGAGAGGGTCCGGGGTGAGGGGCTGTCGAGAAAACGTGCCTCCTCACCCCAGCCCTCTCCTCCTTTGGAGGAGGAGAGGGAGTCGGTGTCGTCCAGTCTTACCGGTGCGGGTGTCAAATTGTGTCCTTCAGCCTGCTTTCAGCCAGCAGGCCGCGTCCGCTGCCGCGTAGGTGATGAGAATGTCCGCTCCGGCGCGGCGCATGGCCAGCAAACTTTCCAGTGTCACCGCGCGCTCGTCAATCCAGCCATTGGCCGCCGCTGCCTTGATCATCGCGTGTTCGCCGCTCACCGCGTAGGCGGCGGTCGGGTAGCCAAACTCCGTTTTAACGCGATAAATCAGGTCGAGGCAAGCGAGGGCGGGTTTGACCATGACGATGTCCGCGCCTTCCTGAATGTCGAGCGCGACCTCGCGCAACGCCTCGTTCGCGTTGGCGGGATCCATCTGGTAACTCCGCCGGTCGCCGAATTTGGGCGCGGACTCGGCGGCTTCGCGAAACGGCCCGTAAAACGCGGATGCAAATTTCGCCGCGTAGGACATGATAGGCGTATCGGCGAAACCGGTGCGATCCAATTCGGCACGGATGGCGCGCACACGGCCGTCCATCATGTCGCTGGGCGCCACGATGTCCGCGCCGGCTTCGGCGTGGCTGGCGGCGGCGCGCGCGAGCAGCTTCAACGTCGGGTCGTTCAAAATTTTTCCGCCTTGCACCACGCCGCAATGGCCGTGCTCCATGTATTCGCACAGGCACACGTCGGTGATGACGAGCAGCGACGGCAGTTCTTTTTTCAGGAGCCGCACGGCTTGCTGGACGATTCCATTTTTGGCATAGGCGCCGCTGGCTTTCGTGTCTTTGCGGTCCGGAATGCCGAAAAGCAAAACCGCCGGAACACCGAGCGTGTGCGCGCGAATGGCCTCGCGCAAAAGTTCATCGGGCGAAAGCTGGAATACGCCGGGCATGGCGGCGATGGGGCGGCAGATTTTTCGTCCGGCACGAACGAACAGCGGCAACACGAGTTGCGACGTGCTCAAATGGGTTTCGGCCACGAGTTGTCGCAACGCCGCCGACTGCCGCAGCCGGCGCGGGCGATAGGCGGGGAATTGCCCAATGACACTTAAGTTCATGGGTGCATTCTAGGTTCTGCACGCGCCGTGCAAAGCGCAAAGTTCTAGCGTTTGTAGCAGCGCGCTGTGAGCGCCGTGGCAAGATTGGCGACGGTCATAGACCGCCGCTACAGCAACGCGATTCCGGCTTTGCAAGTCGCAAAGATGAGTTACATTCCCGCCATGCAACGGTTGAAAGGATTTTTTTGGACAGGGGTGGTGCTGGTCATTTTTGCCGGCGGCGTCTGGCTTGGCTTCACGGTCCCGCGCTGGATGAAATTGGGCTCCGGCCTGCACATGGAAAACACCGCAACGGTGGTCGAGCAGGTGCAGACGCTTTCGGATTTGGTCACGGTCAAATACGTGCTCGAAAAAGTCGTCATCCTTGAAGATGTGAAATGGTATGGCGAAAACCGCGTGCTCCTGCTCGCGCACGGCATCGTCAAGGCGGGCATTGACCTCAAACGCATCACGCCGGACGACGTGACGATTACCGGCAAAACAATCAGCCTGCGACTGCCGCCGCCGCAAATCATGGACGCCTATCTTGACGATAAAAACAGCCAGGTGATTGACCACGCGACCGGCCTGTTGCGCGCGTTTGACAAAGACCTCGAACAAACTGCCCGGGCAACCGCTGTGGACGACATCCGCCGCGCGGCGCGGACGGGCGGCATTTTGGACGAAGCAGACAAGCGGGCGCGGCTGGAACTGGAATTGTTCCTGCGTCAAGCGGGCTTTGAACAGGTTGAATTTCGCTGAGACAAAAATCCAGCGCGCGGCACTGCCCCCAAATTAGACAGTGTGGATGATTTTAACCGAGCCGGGAATTTCAACGCGCATCTCAATCTCAATGGCAACCTGCATCCGGCGCTTGGGAGGAGAAATTTTCAATGTTTGCAAGAAGTGGGGCTGCATCAAATAAGCCGCCACTTGCGGTGCAAGCCGACGGTTGGTGACTTCGGTCTGCCCGCGAACCTCTTGAGAGAGTTTCAACGCATTCATTTTTCTAGCCATGAAACTTTTTGCCGCAATTCATGTGCCAGAAAAATTTGGTTTCCACCTTGCTTTTATTGATGATTTCGGCTTGCCGTCGAAAAAGGCGTCGAATCATCCAGCCGGCTGTGGTGGAAGCGGCTTCATCGTGAGCGGGTTGCGCAACGGCCAACTCCCTCTCCTCCGCGAAGTGGAGGAGAGGGCTGGGGAGAGGCGGCGCGTGATTTTTTTAACGACCCCTCTCTCCGGCTCTCTCCCCGCTCGTTCCTCACGGGGAGAGAGTGTATTTTCCCATGCGTCAACCCGTCTCTTGCGGCGAAAGAATACTGGCGGCTGAATTATCCTTTGTGCAGATTACCCCCACGTTTGTCCAACATTCAAAAACCGAATGATTACAAAGCGTCCAACCATGTTCTCCAACCGCAAGCTCATTTCCCTCGTCACCCTGGCCATTGTTCTGGCCACCCTGCCGGTTTCCGCGCTGGCGGGTTACACGCGCATCAACCAGCCGAACCCGGCAGACCCGATGGCGGTGGAAATATATCAGTTGGACAACGGCCTGAGGGTTTATCTGACCGAAAATCACGAGTCGCCACGGTTCGAGGCGCAGATTGCCGTGCGCGCCGGCAGCAAGAATGATCCGCCCGAGACGACCGGCCTGGCGCATTATCTCGAACATCTGCTGTTCAAAGGCACGACGCATCTCGGAACCACAAACTACGCGCTGGAGAAACCGCACCTGGACCGGATCACGGAGTTGTACGAGCAGCATTTCCGCGAAACCGATCCTGAGAAACGCAAGCAGATTTACGAAGAGATCAACAAGGAAAACCAATTGGCGTCGCAATACGAAATCCCCAACGAGATGGACAAGCTGTACAAGGCGCTGGGCGAGGAGGGGTTGAACGCGCATACCTGGCACGAGGAAACTGTCTTTCAAGTGAACCTGCCGTCGAACCGGCTGGAACAATGGGCGGTCATCGAATCCGAGCGTTTTCAACACCCAGTCTTTCGCCTATTCCAGCCGGAGCTGGAGATAGTTTATGAGGAAAAAAACCGGACGCTCGATAACAAGGGTGAGATCATCAGCGACGCCGTCAACAAGCTGTTGTTCAAGAAGCATCCCTACGGCCAGCAGACCACCATCGGCGAGGTCGAACACCTGAAAAATCCGTCCTTGGAACACGTGATTGACTTCTACAAAAAATATTACGTGCCCGGAAACATGGCCATCGTGATCTCCGGCGACATCCATTCCCGCCAGGCCATCAAGCTCATTGACAGGTACTTTTCGGTGTGGAAACCGGAGCCGGTCCCGCCGCGGAAAACCTGGGAGGAAAAGCCGTTGCAGGGCGCCGAGCGTGTCACGGTGAAATACAAGGCCGAGGAATATGTGATGCTGGCTATTCGCACGCCGGGCCGGAACGATGCGGATGCCCCGGCGCTCAAGCTGATTGACATGATCCTCGACAACTCGACCGCGGGCCTGATCAACCTGAACCTGAACCAGCAACAAAAAGTCCGCCAGGCCGGCGCCGGCGCCGAGCTGGACAACGATTACGGCGCGGAATATCTCTTCGGCATCCCGAAAAAGGGCCAGTCGCTCAGGGAAGTCGAAGACCTCCTGTTGCAACAGGTTGAACTGGTCAGGAAAGGCGCGTTCGAGGACTGGATTCTTCCGGCGATCATCACCGATTTCAAAAAGAGCCGCAAAACGCAGTTGGAATCCGATGGCGCGCGCGTGGGGATGATGCTCAACGCGTTTCTGGCGCACCAGGACTGGGACTTTGCCGTCGGCGAAATCGCCCGCATGGAAAAGCTGACCAAGGCGGACGTGGTGCGCGCGGCCAACAAATATTTCGGTGGCGGTTATGTGGCCGGTTACCGGCTGGATGAACAGCAGGAAGTGCCGAAGATCGAAAAGCCGCGGATTGACAAGATCAAGATTGATTCCACCCGGCAGTCCGCGTTCTTCAAAAAAGTGATGGCGATGAAAGTCAAACCCATCGAGCCGGTCTGGGTCAAACCGGGCAAGGATTACCAGAAAGGCGAAGCCCAGGACGGCGTAAAGTTTTATCACGTCAAAAATCCGTTGAACGACCTCTTCGTGCTGACCATCTCGGTGGATATCGGCACGCGGCACGACAACCGGCTGAGCGTCGCCGCGCAGCTCCTCGACAAGTCCGGCACGAAACGGTTCAGCGGCGAAGACCTGAAAAAGGAATGGTACAAACTCGGCACCGACTTCGCCATCGGCACGGGCGACAACGAAACGACCATCAGCATCTCCGGCCTGGACGAAAATTTCGCCGCTTCATGGGCATTGCTGATGGAAGTGTTGCAGGAGCCGGCGGCGGACACCGAAACGCTGGAGGAATTGAAGAAAATCATTCTCGTCCGGCGCGAAGACGCGAAGAAGGATTTTTTAACGATCACCAGGGCGGTCGGGCAGTTCAACCGATACGGCGCTGAAGCGCCTTTTCTGAAGACGTTGCCGAACGATGCCATCGAAAAGCTCTCCGTGGCCGAACTGCATGACCTGATCAAAAACCTGTTGCACTACCGGCACGTGGTCACCTACACCGGCTCGCTGCCACTGAAACAGGCGCGTGCCATCGTGCAGCAACATTCCGTGGCCGGGCCTTTGCAGGAACCGCCGCCCTACAAATTCCTGAAGGTCGCCGCGCCCGCCGAAAGCCGCGTTTACTTTTTCAACAAGGAGCAGGCGCAGGCCCAGGTGCGCATCGAATTTGCCGACCGCCAGGTCAACGAAGCCAACATGCCGCCGGTGCAGCTTTTCAACGATTACTTTGGCGGCGGGATGGCCGGCATCGTGTTCCAGGAACTGCGCGAGGCGCGGGCTTTGGCGTATTCCGTCGGGGCGGTTTATGGCAACGGCGGCCGAAAAGGAGAGCAGAATGTCATGTCCGGCTCCATCGGGTGCCAGGCGGACAAGACACCGGAGGCGCTGGACGCCTTCCTTGACCTGTTTGAAAAACTGCCCGCCTCGCCGGAGCGGTTTGCCGACACGCGCGACTCAATCATCAGCCGTTATCGCACCGGGAAGCTCGGCTTCCGCGAAATTCTCTGGGCGGTCCGTTCCTGGGAACGGCTCGAAGTGCCGATTGACCCCCGCAAGGCGCGTTTCGAGAAAATCCAGCGCCTCGGACTGGACGACGTGCTGCAATTCGACAAGGAACACCTTCAAGGCCGGCCCAAGCTGATCTCCATCGTCGGGGACAAAAACAAGATCGACCTGGAAAAAATCAGGAAAGACGGCGCGGTAACGGAGTTGGAATTGAAAGACATTTTTGCCTTCTGACCAAGGGGTTTCCCACAGTTCGCGCCCGACCGGCAGTAGCTGCCGCCGCGCGACAATCCGCAAGGATTTCAAAGTCCATTGTGTAATCTGTTGCCTGGACAAACGATGTGCGCCAGCCGTTCAAACGCGAAAGAAAATGGCGTCACGGCAACAGTTGCAACGGCGCGAAGTGCACGCCACACTCACGTCGTGAGCGTGGATTGGGAAAAATTGTGCGCGGTCGCATCGGCGGAAGTCGAGGCGACGGTTTCGGCGTTGCCCAAACCGTTGCGGGTGCGGGCGGGGGGATTGCCGGTGACATTTGAGCGCCGGCCGAATGCGGGCTTGCAAGCCGATGGAATTGAGCCGGACACGTTGGGATTGTTCACCGGGGCGGAGTTTGCCGAGGAAGGAAATGTTCCGCTGCCGCCGCAGATCATTTTATTTTTGGAAAACCTTCGGGATTTTGCCGAAGGGGATGAGGTGATTTTTCGGGAGGAAGTGCGGACGAGCTTTTTACATGAGTTGGGGCATTATTTGGGATTGGATGAGGATGAATTAACCGAGCGTGGGCTGGAATAGCTGGAATCGCCAGTATTTACGGGGTAAAAATAATTAAAAAATCTCTTGCGGCTTTGGCGGGTGCTGGTAAATTTTAAGAAGTCTTCCGCGTGGCGGAAGAAGCGACTGGCCCAAAAGCCTGTTGACAACCGGCGCGAGTTTGATAAATTTTGCGCCTTCAAAACTCGAATCTGAGATGCCGAGTTGAAAGTAATGATTCGGCGCTCGGGCTTTTTGTCCCCTAGATGGGAAAAAGCGTGGGCGAAAGGCCCGGTGATTTTTGGGTGGAAACACCCGTTGTTCATTGAAAATTGAATTGTGCGATAAGTGAGAGCCCCTTCATTGATGACCGGTTAGTTGGTTGTCATTGAAGAGTTTTAAAATTGTAAATTCGTCCGATTAATCGTCGGACACGAATTAAACTAACGTTTTTAACGGAGAGTTTGATTCTGGCTCAGAACGAACGCTGGCGGCG
>DAIRTX010000058.1:0-22563 GCA_036803685.1 Verrucomicrobiota bacterium
TCGTGGACACCACCTGCGGCGACGTGATGAGCGTCTGGAAACGCGTCCGCCAGTACTCCAAGGAAAAAGTCACCAGCATCATTCACGGCAAATCGTGGCACGAGGAGACCAAGGCCACGAGTTCGCAGGCGCGCGCTTACGGCAGCGGACATTACCTCGTCGTCTTCACGCTCGAGGAAACGGATTACGTCTGCAATTACATCATCAACGGTGGCAACAAACGGGACTTTCTGGAAAAATTCAAGGGCGCCTACTCGGAGGGATTCGACCCCGACCAACACTTGCAGGCCATCGGCGTCGCAAATCAAACCACCATGCTGCGCGGCGAGACCGAGGATGTGCAAAACCGCTTGAAGGCCGCGATGATTAAAAAGTTCGGCGCGGCGGGAATTGACGGACATTTCCGCTTCTTCGACACGATTTGCGGCGCGACGCAAGACCGCCAGGACGCCCTGCAAAAACTTTTGCGTGAGCCGATTAACCTGCTCATTGTCATCGGCGGTTACAATTCATCGAACACTTCGCATCTCGCCGAAATGGGCGAGGCCAAACTGCCGACCTACTTCATCAAGAACGCGGCCAAAATGGAATCGGACAAACTCATTCGCCACTACGAGCAGCACGACAAAAAAGAAATTGAGACGCGCGACTGGCTGCCGCACGGCAAAATCACCGTCGGCGTCACCGCCGGCGCGTCCTGCCCGAACAACTTGATCGAGGACACCATTCGCCGGCTCTTCGAGCTGCGCGGAATTTCCGTGCAAGAATTGCTGGCGAACTGACTGATACCATTTCCCGATAATAATCGGCATCTATTCCAGACGGTAGGGCCGCGCTGCTGCGCGGCCATCATACCCGGCGGCGCAGCAGCGCCGCCCCACCCATTGCACCGATTGTCTCCGGGAATTGGTATGACTTGCCTTTCCTGCATTTCGGACGAACGCTCCCGATTATGGCCATTCACGAACCACATCGTGTCCGTGAACGGCCATGGAGTTTGAGTCGGGGCGGCGTTCGCCGCAGCTAATTGCACCGCAGGCGATAGAACTTGTAAGGCGGCGGTGCCACGGTCGTGTTCGTGTAAGGCGACGTGGCTCCGGGCACGTTTGCGTATGGTCCGATGACGTTTGTGGAAACTTGAAGGAAGCCATTCGTCCAAGTCAGCACGACTTTATTCGTGGCAAGGTAATTGATAAAGATCGGGCCGAACACAGGTCGTACGACTGCGACAGTGAAGGAGCAGGTTTTCGTGTTGTCGCAGCCGTCGGTTGCCGTGGCAACGACCGTGTTAGTCGAATTCGACAGGAACACAGAACCCGAAGGAGGTGTTGAGGTTACGGTCACACTGCTGCACGTGTCGGTCGCCGTGATTGACCATGTCACGATGGTATTGGTGTTGCAAGTCGAGACCACGATGTTGCTGGAACAGAAAATGGTCGGCGGCGTGGTGTCCACCACTGTAACGGTCTGCGAGCAGGGGCTGCTGTTAGTGCAGCAATCCGTCGCCCGCCATGTCCGGGTGATGATCTGGGGACAACTCGGGCTGTTGGTGATCGTGCTGATGACGGTGATCGTAACATTTGTTCCGCAGCAGGCGTCCACAGCGGTGGGCTGGCCAAAGGTCCAAGCGCTGCCACATTCCACGATCTTGTTGCTGGCGCAGGTGATGACAGGCGGCGTGGTGTCCACTACGGTTACTTTCTGGGTGCAGACTCCGAGGGTGGCGCCAGAGCAGCTATCCATGATGAACCAGGTTCTGATTATGATTTGATTGCAGGGACCGAGGATGTTGGTGACGGTGCCGAACAACACCGTTGGATTAGTCGGGCAGCATGGGTCGGGGCCGATGTTTGGCGGATCAAACGACCAAGTGGAGCCGCACTCGACGGTTTTGTCCAGCGAACAGACAATATTAACTGGGCACCCATTGGTCGGAGTTGTCAGCTTGAACGCCAGATCAAGCGGGGCGCCGGCAGGAAGCAAGGTTTTCGCCCAACCGGGGTTATTTGTGGGGCCGAATCCGGGCCACGGAGCGTGGACGCTGATGTCGTGCTGCACATTTGTAGTGGTTTTCCATCCGTAGTTGTAGTTTCCACCGACCGGCAATTGCGCATACGCGGCAAGCCAGTAGGTTTTCGAGTTCGCAGTGGAGCCTTGCTGGACAAACGGGTTGGTTGGATAGAAACAATAATACCACACCACTGAATCACTGCCAATGATTTGCGGCCCGCTGGCTGGCTGTCCGGGGTCGAGGAATTGCTCCGAAGCGTTCGCCGTCCAAATCGTTTCAGCGTGTTGTCCCGGAGTGAACCACTGCTGCCAAAGTAAGTTCGTGCCGGGATGACTGAAGGCGTTCCCCGGGTCAACCGGCACGTTATCATAAATTCCAAGCCAGAAGGTGATATTGGTCGGGAAAGCCTGATCATTCAGCCACGAACCCCAAATATGGATGTCCGAAATCGGGCCGATGTTGGTGCATACGAAATCGTCGGCCAGCACATACGGAGTGTTCCATACGTCATAGCCGCCTAAAGTATTTGGCCCTTGGATATATTTGACGCCGTTGGTTTCCACGCAAACTGTTGGCGGCGGCTGATTGGTCGGCGTCGTCAGCTTGAACGAAAGATCAATCTGCTTCAGGGTTAGGGGATTGATCATTGACTGCCAGTTCCCGATGGGAAGGCCGCTTGTGGGCAAGACGGTTCCCCACACGGCGGCATCGTTGTAAGGAATAAGCGAGGTTTTCCATCCGAACAATGCCGTTGGCGTCTGGTCGGAAATCTGCGCGCGGACCGCCAGCCAATAATTGGTCGGGTTGGCAGCCGTGCCTTGCTGCATGAACGGATTGGTGGGATAAAAACAATAATACCAAGCTTGGGAATCGCCGCCCACTATTAGGTTGTTCGTGGGATTGTAAAAATACTCTGATCCCGTGGCATATTGGCTTTCCACGTATTGTCCCAAAACAAATGACTGCTGCCAGAGCAGATTATTGCCGGGATGGCTCGGAGTGACTTGCCCGGAGAAATTGGTCACCGCCGGCACGTCATTGTAAATGCCGATCCAAAAATTGGTGATCGTTCCATGGATGTCACTGAGCCACGATCCCCAAAGGTGGATGTCCGTGATGGGGCCGGTGGTATTGCAGGAAAAATCGTCCGCCAGGACAATGTTATCGCGACTGTCTTTCACGTCCAATCCGCCGTCAATGTTTGGCGGCAAAAGGAACTTGACGCCGTTGGTTTCCACGCACGGCAGCGTTTGGGCCGGCGCGCTCAACGCCGCCGCCGACAAAAGCGCAAAGGCCAACATGATATTGGAGAATGGAATCTTGGAGAAGATTGAGGATTTCATTTTTGCCTCTCTAAAACCGAATCTGGTTTTCTTGATTGACTTCAAACTTTATTTACCCTCGCCGAGTCAGGGCCGATCATGCTTCACAGCCAAGATTCGTTTCGCGCACCTACGCGCTCAAGCATCCGGGTTTGGGCCGTGTCAGGGAGCTTCATTAGGTTGACACACCAACCCGATATGATTTCTTTATCATAAAGTGTCCAAATAGTCAATAGAAAAAAATGTTATTTATTATGGCGTTTGCGTGACGGCTGTCGGAAGCGCGGAACGGCGTCTCAATAAATTGCTTTTGTCTGTTTCGTTCCCTATTCTCCACGCATTGAATTTATGCCCCGCACCCATCAGGAACTGGAACAAATCGAGCGGCAAATTCTCGCGCCCGGCGCGCAATTCAGCGGTGACACGCGCGGTCGCGAACATCCGGAACCGCCGCCCGAATGGCGCACGCATTACCAGCGCGACCGCGACCGGGTTATTCATTCGCGCGCTTTTCGCCGGCTCGAATACAAAACGCAGGTTTTTCTCAATGGCACCGGCGACCACCTTCGCACGCGCCTGACCCACACCATCGAAGTCGCCGCCGTCTCGCGCAACATCGCCAGCGCCCTGCGGTTGAACTCTGATCTGGCCGAGGCCATTGCCCTCGCGCACGATCTCGGCCATTCGCCGTTCGGCCACAAGGGCGAAACCGCGCTCGCGCGCCTGATGAAAAACCACGGCGGCTTCGAGCACAACCGCCATAGCCTCCGCATCGTCGAGGAACTTGAACAAAAATATCCCGATTTCTCCGGCCTGAACCTGACCTGGGAGGTCCGCGAAGGGTTGGTCAAGCATTACACCGCTTACGACTACCCCGGCCGGCGAAAAGGTTTTGATGCGAAAAATTCCTCGCTTGAGGCGCAAATCGCCAATCTCGCCGACGAAATCACCTATTACAGCCACGACCTTGACGACGGCCTTGACTCGGAATTGCTGTCGGAAAAAAATTTGACCCGCAACGTCCGTGTTTGGGCGCATGCCGCGCGGCTCGTAAAAAGGGAGCATGGCGATTTGCCCGATGAATGCCGCCGTTACTTCACGATTCGCACCATCATTGACATGCAGATCAGGGACGTCGTCGAAAACAGCGAACGTCTCATTCGCGCCGCAGGCATCAATTCAGCCGATGACGTGCGGCGTTTTCCCAGGGCGCTGGTGCAATACAGCCCCGAACGCCGCGAGTTGAATCTCGAACTGCGCGATTACCTTTACAAAAATTTGTATTACAACCCCGTCGTCCATCAGCCGAACCTGCGCGCCGTGCGGATGCTCGAATGCCTTTTCAAGTATTACCTCGCCCACCCGCGCGAAATCGGGAAAGGCGCGCGCCGCCGGAGCCGCAAGACCGGCCTGCACCGCGCCGTGTGTGATTACCTGGCCGGGATGACCGACCGCTATGTCATGCTCGAATACCAACGGTTTTTTGGCGAAACCCTGAAGGCTTGATTTGGCCGCCGTTTTAACCCTGGGAGCGCCGGCGTCCTCGCCGGCTCTTTGCCTGGGGCGTTGCGTCGAGCCGCGTCGCAATTTCTCCATCGGGCAGTTCAGCGAGCAGTTGGGAAATTATTTTGGACCGTCCCGGCAGATTGAAATCCGGCGCAATTTCGCTCAAAGGCTGAAGCACAAAACGCCGCAAGTGCGCGCGCGGATGCGGCAAAATCAATTCTGGTGAATTTCGCGTCTCCGTTCCGAACGCAATCAAATCCAAGTCCAACGGGCGCGGTTCGTTCAAAACCTTTTTCGACATGCGGCCAAATTCTTTTTCCAACGCGCGGAGTTTCTGAAGCAACGATTCCGGCGTTTCGCCGGCGCGGGGCGCCAGTCTGATAACCGCGTTTACAAACATCAGCGAACCCGGCGGACAATTTACCGGCGACGTTTGCCACAGCGAAGATTTGAGCAGCGGCCGGTTGGAAAATTTTTGGAGACGCACCATCGCATCCAGAATGATTCGGCGCGAATCGCCGAGATTTGAACCGAGGGAAATAAATGCAAAAGTTTGGATATTCATGCGTATTTTGGGAGTGCGCCGACACGTCGGCGCTTTCAAAAGCGGTGACCTGTCACCGCGCTCCAAAATTCATTTCAGCCCCAGCACGTCCTGCATGTCGTAAAGGCCGGGCTTCTGCTTGACGACCCAGAGCGCCGCGCGCAACGCGCCGTTGGCAAAGGTGTCGCGGCTCGACGCCTTGTGCGTCAGTTCGAGTCGCTCGCCGGTGTTCGCAAAAATGACCGTGTGATCCCCGACCACATCGCCGCCGCGCACGGAATGAATGCCGATTTCCAAAGCCGTGCGTTCGCCGACAATGCCGACGCGACCGTGCCGCACCGCCTTTTCGAGCTGCAGCTTGCGCACGTTGGCCAGAATTTCTGCCAGCGATTTCGCCGTGCCGCTCGGTGCGTCCTTTTTCAGGCGATGGTGCATTTCGACAATTTCCAGATCGAAGTCCGGCCCCAGAATTTCCGCCGCTTTGCGCGTGAGCCAGAACAGCGCATTCACACCGGTCGAAAAATTCGACGCCCAGACGATGGGAATTTGCGCCTTCCGCAGCCTGACTTCGAACGTGTCGGTGTCCGTGTGGCCGGTGGTGCCGATGACCAGCGCCTTTTTGTGCTTCGCGCACATTTCGGCGACACCGGGCGTTGCCGTGTGCGAACTGAAATCAACCACCACATCGCCGCGCGCAATGACCGCGCCGAGATCGTCACCGACGTCAATCTGGCCGGCAATTTCAAGTTCGCGAAAATTCGGTGCGCAGGCGATGAGCGCCTTGCCCATGCGGCCTTTGGCTCCGGTGATGATGATTTTGGTCATACGTAAAACGTAAAACGTGAAGCGTGATGCTGATACGTGATTCACGTTTCACGCATCACGTTTCAACGATCATTATAATATTCCGCACGCTTTCATCGTTGCTTTGAGCTTCGCGCGATTGGCTGCGCTCATCGGCACGAGCGGCAAACGATATTCTTCGGCAATCAAGCCCATCATTGCCAGCGCGGCCTTGACCGGGACCGGATTGGTCTCGATGAACAAATCCTTGAACAGCGGATAAAATTTCGTGTGAAGCTGCGAGGCTTTCCGGATCTGGCCGCGAGCGAACGCATTCACCATCTGCGCGACTTCGCGCGGAATGACGTTGGAGACCACGCTGATGACACCCTGCGCGCCGACGGCCATGAACGGCAGCGTCAGCGAATCGTCGCCGGACAAAATCTCAAATTTCGGACCGAGCGCCGCGCGCAACGCCGACACCCTGTCGGCGCTGCCGCCGGCTTCCTTGATGCCAATGATGTTTTTGCACCTGCGCGCTAGACGGCTGACCGTCTCGATGCCGATTTCAACGCCGCAGCGCCCCGGGATGCTGTAAAGCACGATGGGCAATCTCGTCGCGCGGGCGATGGCGCAGAAATGCTGGAACAACCCTTCCTGCGACGGCTTGTTGTAATACGGCGCGACCTGGAGCGAACCGTCCGCGCCGACATCCTCGGCCCGTTGCGTCAGATAAATCGCCTCTTTCGTCGAGTTCGCGCCGGTGCCGGCGATGACTTTGATTTTGTCGCGGGCAAATTTCACCGAACGTTCAATGATGCGAATGTGCTCCTCGCAATCCACCGTCGGCGATTCGCCGGTGGTGCCGACGGGCACGATGCCATCCACGCCGCCCTTGATTTGCAATTGAATCAGGCGGTTGAGTGCGGTTTCGTCCACCTCGCCGTTTTTGAACGGGGTGACAATCGCGGTGTAAGTGCCGGTGAACATAATCAATTCGCCTTAAAATCGGCGAAAACCGCGCCGTTGGCGAGCAGGATTTTCAACCTTAAAATTTAACCGCCAAGACTTAACGCGGCCAAGCCACAACCAAATCTTTTTGGACTGCGGCGGGAATCCCGCAGAGCGGGAGCCACGCCGCTTTGGAAACTCTGTCCGCAGTCGAAAAGCGGTGTCGCCGCTGTGCTTTGCCACCGCAGTCCAAAATCTTCGCGGCGTGCGAGGGTTCTGAGGATAGCAGTGCAAGGCGCGGAGACAATCTTTGGAATGGTTGAAACGAGCGGCATGCGTTCGGTTTGAAGGCAAATATATTTGCAGCCCATCCTCTTGTTAGGCGGCATGGTTCTCATTTCAAGGTCAATATAATAATTTATCTACCAACCGAATGAGGGCGACACTGTTTGTCGAACCATCCGCTGCCAACTCGACTGTGGCCTCAATATCACCTGTGCCTAGCTGTCTCCAAGTCCAGTGACCTGCCACAAAACTGGGTGGCTGCCCGTCGTGAAACGGCTGGCTGTGATATGTCGCAGCAGCTTTCTCGTTTGCCAACTGGATTGCGACTGCCTTGGCTTGGTCTGCGGTCAGCGATACGGTCTGATGTGTGCTGGTGCAACCGACCAGCAGTAGTGCGAAAAGAATGATGCATGATGTTTTCATAAAGTGTAATGCCGCCTAACAGATAATGGACGCCTCGTTGTGCAGCCTATCCTTTTTCATGATTGCCAGTGTGTTTCGCATTTAAGTTTCTGTCCAGCATACGTTTGACACTAAATTTCCGCCGGTCACGCCTCAGCAAAGGCTGCATTTATTTCTGCGCCGCCGGTGGCTCCGGCTTGCGCGTCCACGCCCGTTAATGGCGGGATGACCGTCGGGTTCAACGCTCAAACCAACAGCAAAGAACTTTTTGACTTTCGCGGCTTTCTGGCCGGCCCCGGCTTGGCGGTTGGTTTCGGGACTTCTGCCTTCGTTACTTCCGGCAAGTAAAGATAGCGACCGCAGTTTTCACAGAGCTGGATGTCCTGCCCGCGCTTGAGCGTCATCACCACACCGAGGGGCACCTGCATGTGACAACCGCTGCAAACCTGGCCGAGAACGGCAGCCAGGCCCTTTTTCCCGTGAGCAACCAAGCGGTCGTAGTGGCCGAGGATTTGTGGTGGTATTTTGCCACGCAACTTCGCCAGCGAAGCCTCCACGTTTTTATCTTTGCCGCCGACGAATTCGAGTGATTGAAGTTTGACCAAATTTTGAAGTAGTTCATTCATAAAACCGTGCGTGTATAATCATTGCAAAATTGGCGAAACCCGGCAAGACGAATTCCGTATATTATAACACGGGAAATAATCCTCCAAAATAGTCACTGGATGACGGACGACCTCGTGATCGAACTGAAAAACCCAAGCTGCTTCACGCAGAAGCGGATTTTGTGTGGGTCATTGCGATGGGCCCGATTTCGCCGGGCGGTTTTGTTGCCAGAACGAAAAAACCTCCTTCCACCACGCCGGGGATTGTTCGGCAATTTCGTTGTGGTGAGCGCCGGGAATGATCTGAAGATTTTTCGGTCCTGGGTATCCCTCAAACAATCGGCGTCCGGATTCCACAGGAATGATTTCATCTGCGCCAGCTAGAACAATTTTTACCGGTCCTCGATAGTCCCTGAGGCATTCGGCGGGATTGAAGCGGTCGAGCAAAAGCAAATAAGCCGGAAGAAAGGGCATCTTTCGTTGGGCCACGGAAGCCAGGTCGTGATAGGGCATGAAAAGTACAAGTCCGGCGATTTCCGTGGAGTGTGCTTTGGCCAAATAACAAGCCACTCCCGCGCCGATGGATTCGCTCACCAGATATTTGGGCAGGCTGTTGGTCAGCAAACCAAAAGCTTCCTCACCGGCGGCAAGGAAGGCCGGTTTGCCCGGCGCACCGCCCCGGGCGCCGTACCCGGGATATTCGAGAACATAAACGTCAACTGGCGCGGCGTCATGGATGGGGCCGGCGAGATATCCGCGGTCAATGGCACAACCGGCATTGCCGTGGGTTATCAAAACGCTCGCGACTGGTGATGAGGTGGCGGGTAATTTCCAGCCGATGATTTGACCCGTTGGATTTCGCCACGGAACGAATCCGTGTTCGGCTGCTGCCTGAACCACCCTGTCGGCGGGGATTTTCGTCGGGAAATAAATCAGGCGGCGCTGAAAAATCAGCGCCGCCAGAACGATGAGCAAATAAACAATGACAAGCAGTTGTAACACGCGAAAAAATCCAGGGCATCCTGAAAACCTGGTTGCGAACCACATTTTCATGGCGACCGCAGGCGATAGAAGCGGCCGGGATAATTCGTCCACTGCGGGTCGCTGAAATAGAAGCAACCGTTCGTGAGGCTCACGGATTGAAGTGGAATCCAAGCACCGCCCAAGTTGGTGCAAGCTTCCACCACGATGGGAATGTTTGTTGTCCCGGTGATGTTGAAAGCAAATCGGTTTCCTTGGACGCCAAACCCAGCGTCACTGGTCTGAATTAGTGGGTTCCACAACACGGCCGGCCTGCTCGCGAATGGTGAATACCACCCGGTTGTGTTCGGCAAATAATAGATTATCGCATGGTCCGCTAGAAATGGACTGGAACCGATGGCAGGTGCATTGCCGGCAAAAAAGACATTGGTCAAGGCGGAGCAATCGCCGAAGGCCCGCGTACCTAGGTTTATGAGACTGGCGGGCAAAGTGACAGTTTGCAGAAGCGAGCATCCATAAAAAGCGTAGTCGCCGATGTTCATCACCGCCTTCCCAATTGTTACGTTGGTCAGATTTTGGCAGTAATAAAAAGCGTAGGTGCCAATGTTTGTCACCGCGCTTCCGAGTGTTACGCTCTTCAGGTTCGTGCAGAATTCAAACGTGTTGCTCCCTGTGTCGCTGACGGTGTTGGGAATAACTACCCTTGCCAGGTTCTGACATTCATAAAATAGGCCGTTTCCAACACTCGTCACGCCCTCGGCGATCACCGCATTGCTTAAACCCGTGCAATACCAGAACACGTCGTTTCCCATATTCGTGACGCTCATCGGAATCGAAATGCTCCTCAAACCTTTGCAACTGTCGAAAGCATATGAGCCAATACTCGCTACACTGTGGCCCAAGTCGAAGTTTGTCATTCCTTCGCAGTATTCGAACGCCTCAAAACCGATGGATATGATACTATCCGGTAATGTAATGGTTTTGAGTTGATAAAGATTGTCAAACGCAAGGTTTCCGATGGTTTCAACGCCGTCTGGGATGACGATATTAGTCATGGCGTAACAACTCGCCAGCGCGTAATCCGCAATATATTTCGTGCCCGCCGGGATGATGTAACTTTTCCCCATGGCCTCCGGATGCAGAACGAGTGTCGTTCGGCTCTTGTCGAACAGCACTCCGTCCACAATGCAATACGATTGGTTGCCCGCGTCGAGAGCTATGGTGGACAAAGCAAAACAATATCGGAATGCGCCGCTGGAAATGTTCGTAACACTGGCCGGGATGACCACGGTCGTCAGCGTTTCGCAATCGTAGAATGCATGATCTTCAATGCTCAATGTCCCATTGCCGATTGTCACGTTCGTCACGCCTGTGCATTGAGTAAAAGCTTTATAGGGAATGTCGGCAATACTGCCGGGGATCGTGAGGCTGGTGATGTTTGTGCAATTAAAAAACGCATTAGTTACAATGCTCGTGACCGGATAGCCATTGGTCGTGTCGGGGATGACTACCGCGCCGCCGGGACCGGTGTAGCCCGTAATGGTGATCACGCCGTTGTTGGTCGTGAAAGTGAATTGCGCTTGCACCACGGCGGGCAGCGCCAGTAGCATCGCCCCCAGCAAACAGAGTTGAATCAGGTTTCGTCTGATTTTCATGATATAGTCATGGTCAAACTCATGGTGAGCGGAGACGGTAGAAACGGCCGGGATAATTCGTCCACTGCGGATCGCTGAAATAGGCCGAGCCGGTCGTGAGCATGTTCGTTTGCACCGGCAGCCAATCGGGATTGACTAGATTCGTGCAGGCTTCCACCACCACCGTCTGCCCGCTGGCCCACTGGATGTTGAAACCGAATTCATTCGTCTGCACGCCGAAGCTGGCCCCGAGCGTTTGCATCTGCGGCAGCCAGAGCGCGGTCGGAACACCGGTGAGCAAGGCAAAGTCGTCCCAGCCCGTGGTGCCCGGCAGGTAATAAACGATTACAGGGACATTGAAGAAGATATCTGAGCCAAGAAAGCCGGGGGCGTTGCCATTGAAGAATGCTCCCTTCAGGCCGGCGCAGCCAGCGAACGTATTGTCTCCAATGCGAGTCACGCTGTTGGGGATTGTGACACTGGTCAGGCTGAGACAGAGATAGAACGCTTCCCTGCCAATATTGGTCACGCTGTTAGGGATCGTTACGTTGGTCAAACTGAGGCACCCCCAGAACGTATCGTCAGCGATGCTGGTGACGCCGTTGGGGACGGTGAAGCCCGTCAAGCTGGCACAGCGCTCAAACGCAAGGATCCCGATATTAGTAACGTTATCGGGGATCGTAACGCTGGTCAGACTGCTGCAATTATAGAACATATATTCACTGATGTTGCGGACGCTGTCGGGAATCGTGACGTCTCTCAGGCTGGTGCATTCCATGAATGCAAAATTTCCGATGCTGATCACGCTGTCAGGGATTGCAACGTTAGTCAGGCTGGTGCAGTCATAGAATGCATTTACTCCGATATTGGTGACGCTATTGGGAATCGTAACGCTGGTCAGATAGGGACAGGTAATGAACGCTCCATTTCCGACGCTGGTCACAGTATTGGTAATTGAATAATTGCCACCTTGCGCTCCCGGAAATTGGACCAGCAATGTCTGGCTCCGGTTGAACAAGACCCCAGCGACACTGCTGAATGATGAGTTGCTGGCATCCACCATGATTGCGGTCAGGCGGGCACAGTAAAGGAAGGCATTTTCTCCGATATTCGTGACGCCACTGCCGATCGTGATATTGGCCAGCCTGCGGCAGTCACTGAACGCCTGAACTCCGATGCTGGTGACGCCGTTGGGGATCAGGATGTCGGTCAGGCCAATACAATTGACGAAGGCAGCGTATTCAATGTTAATCACGCTGTTGGGAATCATGACGTTGGTCAGGCTGGTGCAGTTGACGAATGCCAACACTCCGATGCTGGTCACCGTGTCAGGGATTGTATAACTCCCAATTTTACCTTCCGGAACCTGGACAAGCAGGGTTTGGCTCTGGTTAAACAAGACGCCATCGACGCTGCTGAAGAATGTGTTACCAGCATCCACCGTGATTGTTGCCAGGCTGGTGCTGTAAATAAACGCACCACTCCCAATATTGGTGACGCCATGGCCAATTGTGACATTGGTCAGGTTGTAGCAGTAAGCAAACCCATAGATCCCGATGTTAGCGACGCTATCGGGAATCAGAACGTTGGTTATACTGGAAAGATAGAACGCCCAGTCTCCAATGCTCGTGACCGCCAGGCCATTGATCGTGTCCGGGATGGTCACATCACCGCCGGAACCGGTGTAGCCGGTGATGGTGACATTGGTGCCATCGCTCGCGTAAGTGAAATCGCCAAATTGATCCGCCTTGACCACTGCCACTGACAGCAGCAGCGTCCCCACCAGGCAGAGTTGAATCAGGGTTCGTTTGGTTTTCACGATAATTAGGGCATCCGATTTGTAAGGCTGCAGTGGGCAGCAGCCACTGTTCAATAAACCAAGCTTATTTTATTTGGTGGCTGCTGTCCAGAATGTTTTTTTGAGGAGCAAGGCCGTGACTGTGAACACACGGATAACAAAACCAACGAATTTGCAGCCGAAGCGTGGCGCAGGCATCCCCTGCCTGCGGGTTTATGAAGCATCCTGCTCCGTGGAAATAGGAACGAGGAATGCGTCCTGTGGAATGGGGAGCACAGCCGCCTTCGGCTGTCGTGTTCGACGCCCCGTCGAACACATTCCCGCCTTTTTCCAGCGAGGGCGCTGGAAACAGCACGCGAGGCGCGTGCGCTCCCCGACTTATTCCTTCTTCGCCACTTTCAATTCCAGATGCAAATCGCGCAGTTGCTTCGGTTCCACGCTGCCGGGTGAATCGGTCATCAAACAAGTGCCTTTGGCGGTTTTCGGGAACGCAATCACGTCGCGGATGCTCGGTGTGTTGCAGAGAATCGCGATGAGACGGTCGAAGCCGAGCGCGATGCCACCGTGCGGCGGCGCGCCGTAACGAAACGCCTCAAGCAGGTAGCCAAACCGCGCTTTCACCATGTCCGGCGGGATTTGCAGCACCTCCTCGAACACCGTTTTCTGCACGTCGGGCTGGTGAATACGAATCGAGCCACCACCGAGTTCCACGCCGTTCACCACGATGTCGTAATGCTGGCCGCGGACTTTTTTAGGATCGGTCTTGAGCAGCGGAATGTCCTCCGTCACCGGCGCGGTGAACGGATGATGGCTTGAATACCAGCGGTTTTGCTCGCGGTCGAAACCCAGCAACGGGAATTCAATGACCCAGAGGAAATTAAACTGGCCGGCGGGAATCATCAGCTTGCCTTGCGTCTTCAAAACGTCAGCGCAATACAAACGAATCTTGCCAAGGATCTCACACGCGTTCAGCCACTGGTCGGCGGCAAACAAAATCAAATCGCCTTCTTCGATGGCCAGTTTCTTCGTCAGCGCGGCCTTTTCGGCGTCGTTGAAAAATTTGACGATGGGCGATTTCCATTCACCGCTTTCGACCTTGATGTAAGCCAGGCCTTTCGCGCCGAAACTTTTCGCGTATTCGGTCATCGTCTCAATCTGGCCCTGCGTTGCGCACGCGAGGCCTTTGGCATTGAGCGCCTTCACCACGCCGCCGTTGGCGACCGCGCCGCTGAAAATCTTGAACTTGCTGGCGCGAAATTCCTCGGTGAAGTCCGCCAGTTCCATGCCGAGGCGCGTGTCCGGCTTGTCAATGCCGTAGCGGTTTAGCGCTTCCTCGAAGGTCAGGCGCTTGAACGGTACTGGCACGTCAATGTTCAGCGCGGTTTTCCAGACGCGCTGGAGCAAGCTTTCAATCAGGTTGTAAATGTCTTCGCGCTCGATGAACGACATCTCGATGTCAATCTGCGTGAATTCCGGCTGGCGGTCGGCGCGCAAATCCTCGTCGCGGTAGCAGCGGGCGAGTTGAAAATACTTTTCCACGCCGGCGACCATGAGGATTTGTTTGAACTGCTGCGGCGATTGCGGCAGCGCGTAAAACAAACCCGGGTTTGTGCGGCTCGGCACGAGAAATTCCCGCGCGCCTTCGGGTGTGGACTTGAACAGCGTCGGCGTTTCGACTTCGAGAAAGCCCTGTTCGTCCATGAACACGCGCGTGGCCGTGGCCACCTTGCTGCGCAGGCGGAGGTTGCGCGCCATTTCGGGCCGGCGCAAATCGAGGTAGCGGTATTTCAGGCGCAGCTCCTCGTTCACCTTGCTCGCGGCTTCCGGGTCGTCCACCGGAAACGGCAGCACCTCGGCGACGTTGAGCACTTCGAGTTCCTTCACCATGATTTCCACTTCGCCGGTGGGGATTTTGGGATTGTTCGTGCCGGCGGGACGCTGGCGGACCTTGCCGGTGACGCGGATGACACATTCGCTGCGCAAGGCCGCGGCGCGCTCGAACAGTTCCTTGGGCAAATCCGATGGATCAAAGACCGTTTGCGTGCGGCCCTCGCGGTCGCGGATGTCAATGAAGATGAGGCTGCCGAGGTCGCGGCGCGAGTGGACCCAGCCGGCCAGGGTGATGGTTTGCCCGATGTGTGCCGGGCGCAGTTCGTTGCAATGATGCGTGCGTTTCATGTCAAAATTCGTAGCCGCGTCTCGTGAGAGCGCGGCAAAATTGAGCGCGCATGGTGGCGGGGAATCAGACGGAATTCAAAGCAAAAGTAAGACCGACAACCACTCCAAGCGCAGCTTGACACTGCCCCGGTCTCACCCTCTACCCGCCCGAGCGGGGAGAGGGTTGGGGTGAGGGGATTTGAGCCGGAAAATCTTGTGCCTCCTCACCCCGGCCCTCTCCTCCTTTGGGGGAGGAGAGGGAGAAAATGGGGGCAGTGTCAGGCGCCCAATCACCCGGTCTTATTCCGGCAACGCGACCCGGTTGGTCGAATCATCCGTGTTTTTGAGCATTTGCTGCAATCCCGGAATGGAGACTTGTTGCACGCTCCCGTCCGACAGGCCCACGTTTCCCTGTCCGTTGTGCATGGCCTCTGTCCAGCCGGCGGGAATTCCCGGCCGCAATTCGAGCACGGAACGCACCGGGGCCATGCCGTTGGTGACATTGCGGTCGCCGGTCAGCAGCATTGGCGGCCGGACCTCCGTCGCATCCAGGCTGACAAAGTAACTGACGTTTTGATTTTTCAACCTGGCGAAACTGGCAGCAGCGGTTCGATTGTCGGCCGGACAAACCAGGATTTTGGGCGTGCTCAATTCGTTGGACATGACCTGGAAATGACGAAACGCATTGCCGTCTTCGGCATATTCCATGGTGCCGTTTTTGTTCGTGGAAACAGCCATCGGATATTTGTCGCCGTTGTCCCCCTCCCAAAGGCGAAACGCCAGGCCGTCCTGTTTCAGGTTGTTGACGCAGTTGATGCGCTTTGATTTGCGCTTGGCCGAGGCCAGCGCGGGCAACAGCATCGCCGCCAGGATGGCCAGCACGGCCACGATGATGATCAGTCCGACGAGGGTGAAACCTTGTCTTGTAAAATACCGGAACGTGGAGTTCATGCCCGAAACTATGATTTTGCCGCCGCCGTTTTCAAGTCATTCTTCAGTCAGCCTGCTGCGCGGGCGGGGGGCGCAACTTTACACCACCACCATTTTTCTCCCTCTCCTCCCCCAAGGGAGGAGAGGGGTGGGGTGAGGAGGTCAATTGTTTCTAAATTCAAATCCCCTCTCCCCGGCCCTCTCCCCGCTCTGGCTGGGAGAGGGAGTTGGTGGTGGTGTCAAGTTGCGCCCCAGGTGTGTTTCTAAAACTTTTTCTGCTTTACCTTTTCCCAAAAGCTGTTTGGCTTGGGCCGGTTCCGGGTTGCCTCAATGTAAACATACTTCTCGCCATGAAAAAAAATCACTTGTTCATTTACGCACCAGCACTGGTCCTGCTCGCCACCCTCAACTACGGCTGCGGCAAAAAAGAAAGTCCGTCCGCCACGCCACCCAAGCCGGCCACCGTGCAAAACGCGCCCGCCATCGTCTCGGCGGAGAAGACCAGCTTCACCGAGGTCACCTCCCAGCTCGACCCGGGCGGAAACTTTTTCCTCTATCTCGGCACCGCGCAATGGCTGGAACATCTTTCCGGCCGCGTGGAAGCCTGGCGCACCACCGTCAACGCCATGCCCGCCCTCAAACCGGATGACACCACCAACGTCAATAAAGCCTTCGACATCGTCACGCGAGTGATCAAGGACAGCGGCGTCGAGGACATCAGCGGCGTTGGCTTGAGTTCGATTGAGATCGAGAAGGGACTGTATCGCAACAAGGTGTTATTGCATCATTATCCGGGCCAAGGCTCGGGCTTTTTGTGGAAGTTTTTGGGCAAGGAACCGCACGCGCTCGCGGGACTTGATTTGCTGCCGGCGAACACGGCGCTGGCGATTTTTTCGGACCTGGACGTGCCGTTATTGTGGTCGGTCGCGCAACAGGAGGCCGCCCAGTCCAAGTTTCCGCAGGCGCAGGCATGGTTGCAGAAACTGCCGGACCAGTTTGAAAAAAGCACGAAGGTCAAATGGGATCAATTCCTGAATTCACTCGGCGGCGAGTTTGGCCTCGTGCTCACGCTGAACGAATCAAACACTGTTCCGATTCCGCTGCCGTCGGGACTGATTCAGATTCCAGAACCGGGCCTGCTCATCGTCGTCAAGGTCAATGACGACACGATTTTCAACCGCATTGACGAAGAGTTGAAAAAAAATCCGCAGGTCATCAGTGTTGATAAAACGGAACTCAAAATGCGGACAATGCCCGTGCCGATTCCGATGGCGATAAATCTTCGTCCCACGACCGCCAGCAGCGGCGGTTATCTGTTCATTGCTTCATCCGATGCGCTGGTTGAAGCAGCACTGGCCGTGAAGAGCGGGCAACAACCCGGCTTGAAAAGCACGGACGAATTCAAGCGCCTCGCGCAGAACATTCCTGACAAGGGAAACCAGTTCACCTTCATGAGTGAACGGTTCGGCCAGGCTCTGTTCCAAATTCAAAAGCAGGCCATGAGCGCATCCGCCATGCGCGGCTCATCACCGGCACAAGCCCAATGGATGCAAGCACTCTTCCGTCAGAACCGGCCTGCATTTTCCTATTCAGTCGGCGTCAACACTGAAGACGGCTGTCTGACCATCGGCAACGGCAACCAAAGCGCCGCCGTCGTTGTTTTGCTTCCCGCCGTCGCCGTGTCCGGAATGCTGGCCGCCATCGCCATTCCCAATTTCGTGAAAGCCCGGTCCACCTCGCAGCAAAACGCCTGCATCAACAATCTTCGGCAGCTTGACGCCGCCAAGCAACAATGGGCCTTGGAAAAGGGCAAACAGTCCACGGACGTTCCGACGGAGGACGACATAAAGGTTTATCTCTTCCACTCGCAATTGCCTCATTGCCCGGCCGGCGGCACCTATACCATCAATGCGGTTGGCCAACCGCCCGAGTGCAGCATTCCCGGCCACAAGCTGCCTTAAAATCACAAGGCCGGTCACACGCCGGGGTCATCGGAATTTGCCAGCGCAAATTTCCAGCGGGCTTGTTGCCCTGTGAATTCCACGCTCGCCACGCCCGTCCGGTTGAATTAATCTTCCCTCGCCATGACGCCATTGCCGCAACCGGATGTAATTTTCACCCACGAAAGCGATCTCGACGGACTGCTGGCGGGTGCGTTGTTGCAGCGGCTCGCTCAGAAACTGTTCGGCACGGACATCCCGCTGGAAGCGTATCACTACAATTTCTGGAAACAGCGCGAGTTGCGCGAAAGGTCCGCGTGGGTCGCGGACTTCACCTTTGAGCCGCGCCTCGACAAGCCGGATTGGGTCGTCATTGACCATCACGTCACGGAAACCGCGCCGAAAACCGCGCGGCTCATTCACGACGTGAACAAATCCGCCGGGCTGCTTTGCTACGAACTTTGCCAACAGCACGGCATCAGTTCACCCGCGCTGGACCGGCTGGTGCATTTGAACAACGTCGCCGATTTGTTTTTGGAGGATGATCCCGATTTCGTTTTGGCCTGCGATTACGCGAACCTCGTCAAAATTTACCAGTTCTGGAATCTGCACACGCTCATCGGCGGTGAAATTGAAAAATTGCTCGACCATCCGCTGCTCGAAGTCATGGCCGTCAAACGCCGCATTGAGAATCCGATCGGCTTTGAATGGAGCAAATCGAACATCACGGAAATCAGCCCGGCCATGGGGTTTATGGACACCGTTGTTGGCAACAATAACCTCATCGTCCACCAATTGCTGGAGCAACAGGCGACAAAATATCCGGTACTGGTCACGTTGTTCCGGCGCGGGAACGCCGTTTTCGCCAGCTTTCGCAGCCGCAACGGCGAAGCGCTCAAAGTTGCGGAAAAATTTCAGGGTGGCGGCCACGCCAATGCCGCCGGCGCCATTCTGCCCAAATCCGTCCGGAACATTCCCGATGGCGTTGAATACCTGCGACAGATTTTGAATCCCAAAAACGAGACGGAACAGACGCGCCTTAACAGTTTGGAAAGCCTGTTCGCCGGAATTGAAGCTGAACAAAAGAAGTAACCGCCAATGGAACCGAGGGTCTGAATGGGTGCATCTTGACACTATTCTCAAAGGCTGCGTGGCGAACTCCCTCTCCTCCATCGGCTGGAGGAGAGGGCCGGGGAGAGGAGGCGCGTTTTTTCTCGATATCCCCTCTCCCCAACTCTCTCCCCGCTCCTTCGTCACGGGGAGAGGGAGTCGGAAACCAAGAACAGTGTCAAGATGCACCCGGTCTGAATCGGCCAAATCACCCCTTAAATCCCTAATAAAACAGCAGTTTTAATCTGGTCATCAAGCATTACCACCCACCAGCACCGACCAGTGTGCGCATCTCAGTTTCTTGCAGGGCTAAACGCGCCGTCCAAGAATCCCAAAGGGATTCCGCCTCAAAGCCCAGGGTCGCGAGGAACGAGCCACCCTGGGTTAATCGTCGGGAGAAAATCACAACCCCAACGGGGTTGCGGCCTTGGTGAACGGCGCCGGGCCACAACCCCGTTGGGGTTGCGTTCATGGGCGTAGCGTTCCCAAGGTAGCTCGTTCCTCGCAACCTTGGGCTGAAGGACACAATCCCTTTGGGATTGAGCAACCAGGCCACTTCTCAAAAATTGAGGTGCGCTCCCGACCATCTGCCGCGCCGAAACTGGATTGACAATCCGGTGCCAAAGTGGCACCATGTGATTATGGAACATGTAATGGAAGAGCCTCGCAAGAGGATTACGGCCCGCGTTTCGGACAACGTGCGCGTGACGCTGGAACAGGCGGCGGAGCTTTTGGGCGCGACCGTCAACCAGTTCGTTGTGCAAACGGCGTATCAGGAAGCGCAGCGCGTTATTGAGCGTGAATCGGTCATCCGTCTTTCGCAGAAGGACGCGCGGAAAGTTCTTTCCCTGCTCGACCATCCCCCCAAACCCAACAAGCGCCTCAAGGACGCGGTAAAAGAGTTCAAAGGCACGGTGCGTGCGTAAAATCGAACTGCTGGCGAAGTCTCACGACCGGGACGGATTCGACTGCGGAAGTGAGCCGCTTAATCTGTTTCTCAAGCAAACCGCGCGACAACACGCGACGCGGGGAATTTCACGGACATTCGTTCTGGTTGAGGGTGGCGCTTCCGAGTCGAAGCCCATCATGGGCTTTTTCTCTCTCAATCTCTGCCAGTTGAAGTCAGAGTCCCTTTCAGCGGAAGAAGCGAAGAAACTGCCGCGTGACGTGTCCGGCATCAGGCTTGGCCGGTTGGCGGTCGTCAGGGAATATCAGCGGCAAGGCATCGGGAAAACTCTGCTGGTTGCGGCCATGGGAAAGTTCATCGAGATTTTCAACACGGCGGGCGGGATTGGCCTTTTCGTGGATGCCAAAGATCAAGAAGCCAAACACTACTACGAGCAATTTGGCTTTGTTTCCCTGCCGTCCAACGAACTTGAATTATTCCTGCCGGTAAGGACGATTCAAGAGGCATTGGCGCAAAATTCCTGAGAGTGTTTCCTCTGACTGCCCAAATCCGTCCGGAACATTCCCGATGGCGTTGAATACCTGCGACAAGTTCTGAATCCCAAAAACGAGACCGAACAGACGCGCCTTAACAGTTTGGAAAGTCTGTTCGCCGGAATTGAAGCTGAACAAAAGAAGTGACCGCCAATGGAGGCGAAGGTCGGAATCGAACGAGGAAGCTTTACCGTTCCGAGCCTAACACACTCTGTTTCAAGGCTTATTGTAGCCTTATTTTACAGGGGTTCAAGCTACTTTTTCAGTTACTTGTTCACCGCTACGCATTGCCCCGTTACCGCCTCCAAACTGCTTGTCAGGTGAAACTTTTGTCTGTGCCATTTTTAATTTGCAATTCCCTTGCCGAGGCGTAGAAGCTTATTTGAAACAGGAATTCATTGAAGTAAGGATAGCTAAACTTGATTATTATGAAAACCAAACTTCACTATTTGTTCATCACGCTGGCCTTGTTTGCCGGCGTTCATCCAATTCTGGCGCAATTGACTAATCTGGGTATTGCGCCGGCGGGCAATCAAACCGTTCTCTTTTGGCCGACTACGGTTTCGAATTCCGTTCTGCAAAGCACCACCAACCTGGCCTTGCCAAACTGGGTCACAGTCAGTAATGCCGTCCCGTTGACCGCCGTCACCGTCACCAACACCTCGCCTGCAAGGTTCTTCCGTTTGTATAACACCAACACAACAGTCATCCCTTCGGGCATGGCGCTCATTCCTGCGGGGTCGTTCACGATGGGGAACTCAATTGGTGATGGCGACATCGGTAACGCAAACCCCACGAATACAACGGTATCGGCGTTTTACATGGATACGAATCTGGTGAGCTACAGTCAATGGCAGACGGTCTATAATTGGGCTACGAGCCACGGATATGGCTTTGACCATGCCGGTTCGGGCAAGGCGGCGAATCATCCGGTGCAGACGGTGAGTTGGTATGACAGTGTGAAGTGGAGCAATGCGCGGTCGCAGCAAGCGGGTTTGACTCCGGTGTATTACACGGATGCGGGATTGACGCAGGTCTATACGAATGGGGATTTAGCGCCGTATGTGAATTGGGCGGCCAATGGTTATCGGTTGCCGACGGAGGCGGAGTGGGAGAAGGCGGCGCGGGGCGGGTTGAGCGGGCAACGGTTTCCGTGGGGCAACACGATATCCGAAAGCCAGGCCAACTACTACGGAGACACCACCGACTTTAGCTACGATTTGGGACCGAACGGCTACAACGCAACCTTTGCGACCGGAGGGTATCCCTACACGAGTCCGGTGGGATATTTTGCGGCGAACGGTTATGGCCTCTACGACATGGCTGGGAATGTATTAGAGTGGTGTTGGGATTGGTTTGGGACGCCGTATGGTCAACCAACCACTACTAATCCAACTGGACCGGGAACAGGGAGCCAGCGTGTGTTGCGCGGCGGCGATTGGGTCAGTAACGCATACCTCGCGCGGTGCGCCTTTCGCAACTACAACAGCCCGTTCAACGCCTTCAGCGACTTCGGGTTCCGGTGTGTGAGGGGGCTTTAGTTTTTGCTCTTTTACCCTCTGAACCTTTTGCATGAGCGGTAATGAAACAAACAGATGCGACAGTGCAAAGAAGTGGGGGTCTGGGGGCAAAGCCCCCAGCGGAAAACTTTTTTGTTGAAACAATGGCATGGCTGAAAGCGACAACATTCTGACGAAGCTGCAAGACCTGATGCTTTACCTGTCACCGGAAGCCTAACGTGCTGAGTCAGACGCATTCGATAGGAGATTCAGGCGTCGCTCCCTTTTGTGCCGCCAGTATTTGGAAATCTCCTTCGTGGCCTTGTGCAGCCAATCTTTATCAGCAGCCAAACGGATCATCTCGACCGCCGCAAACCACTTGGGCGCATTGCCCAAGACACCCCACGCGACCGAACTGCGCCACCGCTGCACTCCGCCCAGGTTGCCGCTCCATTCCGGCAGCCAAGTTTCGTCACTCCGCAGAATTGAATGGTGCGACCAAAGCGCCGTTGGATTCTCCGCTAAACGACGCGCTCCGAACCCAACGCCGCTCTCGTCGCAAAACGGCTGGCGCACGCTCCACGTCCATGTTTCCAGCAACATGGCAATGGTTTACTGAGGCTTTTCTTCACTGGGCTGCATTGATAATCTTTCTGCGTGGCAAC